>CAYNYN010000178.1:0-3177 GCA_964401445.1 uncultured Saprospiraceae bacterium
GTTTTTGCCGAAAGGCAGGATCCCTGCATGGGCCTGCGGGCACATGTCTTATCTTTGGCCAAGATTCAAAAAACCGACAAAACCAACCCGAATGAGTCAGGAAAGATTGAAGATCGTGGCCGGCAACTGGAAGATGCACAAGACCTACCAGGAAGGCCGCGATCTGGCCATGGCCATCGTCGAGAAGCTGTCCACCACCCAGACCATGGTGGTGCTCTGTCCGCCGTTTATCCACCTCAAGGGCATTTCCACCATCATCAACGACATCACCCATCTGGAGCTGGGCGCGCAGAACTGCCACTATGCCGACCAGGGCGCCTTCACGGGCGAGATCTCGGCGCCCATGCTGCGGTCGGTGGGCTGCCAATGGGTCATCCTGGGCCATTCCGAGCGCCGCGAATACTTCGGCGAAGACGAGGCCCTGCTGGCCAAAAAGGTGGATGCCGCCCTGGCGCACGGGCTGCGCCCCATTTTCTGCTGTGGCGAAAAGCTCGAGGTGCGCGAAGCGGGCAAGCACGTCGAGCTGGTACGGCAGCAGCTCGAAGGGGCACTCTTCCACCTCGATGCCCAGCAGTTCGCACGCGTGGTCATCGCCTACGAGCCCGTCTGGGCCATCGGCACCGGCAAGACGGCCTCGCCCGAGCAGGCGCAGGAGATGCACGCTGCCATCCGCAAAATGGTGGCCGACAAGTACGGCGAGGCGGTGGCCAACGGCCTGAGCATCCTGTACGGCGGCAGCGTCAAGCCCGGCAATGCCAAAGAGCTGTTCGCCCAGCCCGACGTGGACGGCGGTCTCATCGGCGGCGCCTCCCTGAAGGCCGACGACTTCGTGGCCATTGCCAATGCGTGCTGAGATGGGCAGGAGGCTCGCCTTGTGGCTCTTGCTGTCGCCCCTCGTCGTCACTGCCCAGCGGTTCCGTTTGCCGCCGCAGCTCGTAGAGGTGTCGGGCCTGTACGTGGCGGGCCCCGACTCGCTCTGGTGGCACAACGACTCGGGCAACCCGCCCGTGCTGTACTGCACCGACGGGCGCGGCCACCTCAAGGACAGCCTCGTGCTGTCCGTGCCCAACATCGACTGGGAGGACCTGACGGCCGATGATGCGGGTAGCCTGTACGTGGGCGATTTCGGCAACAACGCCAACGCCCGCACCGACCTCGTAGTCTGGCGCCTTTCGGCAAATGGGGCCCGCCAGCCGCATGCCATCCCCTTCTTCTGGCCCGACCAGCAGGCGTTTCCGCCCTCACCCGAATGGCGCAACTTCGACTGTGAGGGCTTCTTCTGGCAAGCCGACAGCCTGTGGCTGTTTTCCAAGGACAAGGTGGGGCGCACGCGTGGCCACTATCGCACCAAGCTGTACGTGCTGCCGGCCGGGGGCGGCAGCCGCAGGCCCGCCCTTTTGCGCGACAGCCTCGAGCTGAAGAATCGCGTGGTGACGGGCGCGGCCCTCAGCCCCGATGGCAGCAAGGTGGCGCTCGTGGGCTACGACTACCGCATGGTGCTGGGCTTCATCCCGTGGTCGCGCGCCTCGGTCTTCGTGCTCGAAGGCTGGGACGGGCAGGGGCTGCAGCACCTGCGCATTTTGCGGAAGCACGTCTCCTTGCTGATGCCCACGCAGTACGAGGCCATCGACTGGCTCGACGAAGAGCGCTTGCTCATTGCGCGCGAGCGCACGCCCTTCACGCGCCAACTGGCAAAAGTCGTTTCTTTGCGTCGCCTCAAACCATGGCGACCACCCAAGCGCATCGCACGACCATGAGCCGCATACCGACGCCCGAGGAGCCCCTCGACGACCGCCGCTGGCACGAGCTGATGGACTGGCTCTATGCCCAATTGCCCATGTTCCAGCGCGAAGGGGCACCCGCCTTCAAGAAAGACCTGACCAACATCCGGGCGCTGATGGAGCTGCTGGGGCAGCCACACACGCGCTTCCGCGCCATCCACGTGGCGGGCACCAACGGCAAGGGCTCCGTGTCGCACATGCTGGCGGCCATCTTCCAGCAGATGGGCTACCGCACGGGCCTGTACACCTCGCCCCATCTCGTCGATTTCAGGGAACGCATCCGCGTGGATGGGCAGATGGTGCCGCGTGCCTGGGTGCGCGATTTCGCGTGGCGCCATCAGCAGGCTTTCGCCAAAATCCGCCCGTCCTTCTTCGAGATTACGGTAGCCATGGCCTTTGCCTGGTTTGCCGAAAGGCAGGTGGACATGGCCATCGTGGAAACGGGCCTCGGCGGCCGCCTCGACTCGACCAACATCATCCGGCCCGAGCTGGCCGTCATCACCAACATCGGTTTCGACCACCAGCAGTTCCTCGGCGAGACGCTGCCGCAGATAGCCGCCGAAAAGGCGGGCATCATCAAGGCCCATACGCCGGTGGTCATCGGCGAGCGCCATCCCGAGACCGAGGGCGTCTTTTGCCGAAAGGCGGAAGAAATGGAGGCGCCCATCCGCTTCGCCAGCGACCACTGGCAGGTGCGCTTCCGCAAAAACGAGGGCGCCGGCCAGGTGGTGGACGTGTACCGCCGCACCGGCGAAGGCCTGGAGTGCTGGCTGCCGGAGCTGTACCTCGACCTGGGCGGGCGCTACCAGTTGAAAAACGTAGCTACGGTGCTCGAGGCCATCGGCACGTGGTCTGCCCGAAAGGGCGGCGCGCCTGAGCCCGGGATGCTGCGTGCGGCGCTCGGGGCGGTGCGTGCCCGCACGGGGCTGCGCGGCCGATGGGAAATTCTGGGGCGGCGCCCGCTCATCGTGGGCGACGTGGCGCACAATGCCGAAGGGCTGGCACAGGTGTTGCCACAGGTGCTGGCACAGCCGCACCGGCGGCTGCACGTGGTGATGGGCGTGGTGAACGACAAAAAGCTGGACGAGGTGCTGCCGCTCTTCCCGAAGGAGGCCACCTACTACTTCGCCCGGCCCGACATTCCGCGCGGCCTGCCCGCAGCCGACCTGCAGGCGGCAGCGGCCTCGTTCGGGCTGAAGGGGCAGGTCTGGCCATCGGTGCCGGCCGCTTTTGAAGCTGCGAAAAAGGCTGCTAGTACGGAAGACCTGATTTTTGTGGGAGGCAGTACCTTTGTGCTCGCCGAAATTCTGGCGTTGGCAGAAGCAGAGCCGCGCTCGTGAAGGGGGTGCCGCAGGCAGGCCGAGGGCTGTCAGCCGAAATGCGATCCTTCAGCAGG
>CAYNYN010000178.1:3277-7539 GCA_964401445.1 uncultured Saprospiraceae bacterium
TCGTCCATCGACTTTCTTCAGTAGAATTAAGCCTTAAAGGAAGATAACATGCAATTTCAGGATGGCCAATACGTGCTCACCGGTGGCATCGACCCGCTGGAGCTGGTGGAGCGCTTCGGCGCGCCGCTCTACGTGTACGACGCTGCGGTGATGGAGCGGCAGTACCGGCGCATGGTCGATGCATTCGACGTGCCCCGCCTGCGCATCAACTACGCCTGCAAGGCGCTGACCAACATACACGTCCTGGAGCGCTTCCGCAAATGGGGCGCCGGCCTCGACACGGTGAGCATCCAGGAGGTGGAGCTGGGCCTGCTGGCCGGCTTCCGCCCCGAGGACATCCTCTTCACGCCCAACTGCGTGAGCATGGAGGAGTACGAGATGGCCGTGGACAAGGGCGTGCGCATCAACATCGACAGCACGAGCATCCTCGAGCAGTTCGGCACGCTGCACCCCGACGTGCCCGTGTGCATCCGGTTCAACCCGCACATCATGGCGGGCGGCTCGCACAAGATCTCGGTGGGCCATATCGACAGCAAGTTCGGCATCAGCATCCACCAGCTGCCACACGTGCTGCGCATCGTGGAAGCCACGGGCCTCAAGGTGGAAGGGCTGCACATGCACACCGGCTCCGACATCCTCGATGCCGAGGTGTTCCTCGCCGGCGCCGAGATCCTGCTCGACATGGCACGGCATTTCCCCGAGCTCGATTTCATCGACTTCGGTTCGGGCTTCAAGGTGCCCTACAAGGAGGGCGACGTGGCCACCGACATCGCGGAGCTGGGCAAGCGCCTCTCGGAGCGCTTCCGCGCATTCTGCGACAGCTACGGCCGCGAGCTGACCCTCATGTTCGAGCCGGGCAAGTTCCTGGTGAGCGAGGCGGGCTACTTCCTCGTGCGCACCAACGTGGTGAAGACCACGCCTTCCACCGTGTTTGCCTGCGTGGACTCGGGCTTCAACCACCTCATCCGGCCCATGTTCTACGATGCCTATCACCACATCGTCAACCTGTCGAACCCGACGGGCAAGCCCCGCATCTACACGGTGGTGGGCTACATCTGCGAGACGGACACCTTCGGCGTCAACCGCAGGCTGGCCGAGGTGCGCGAGGGCGACATCCTCGCCTTCCACAATGCCGGCGCCTACTGCTACAGCATGGCTTCCAACTACAACTCGCGTTTCCGCCCGGCCGAGGTGCTGGTAGAAAACGGACAAGCCCTGCTCATCCGCCGCCGCGAGACGCTGGAGGATCTGCTGGCCACACAGCTGGTGCGCGAAGAAGTGGCCAGGTGATGGTGGCTGGAGAAGAAAGGTAATGGGAGAATGGGGGAATGAGTCCCTGCAGAAAAGGTTGAGCGTTGAGCGTTGAGGGTTTAGGGTTTGAGTTTAAAGTTTAAAGTTTAGTGTTTTAAGTTGATTGTCATTCTCTTGCGAAAGAATATCGTGCATCCATCGTCCATCGTCCATCGTCCATCGTCTATCGTCCATCGACTTGATGTAGAGATGCAAAAAATGTTGCGCGAGGCATTGACAGAAATCTTCAACGCTACACTCTCGACCCTCAACCATTAATTCAGAAACACTGATTCGCAAAACGACCGAAGTACAATGGAGCTACCCAAGAGATACGATCCCAAGGACACCGAATCGAAGTGGTACGGCCACTGGCTGGAAAAGGACTACTTCCGTTCCGAGCCCGATGAGCGCGAGCCCTATACCATCGTCATTCCGCCGCCCAACGTGACGGGCGTGCTGCACATGGGCCACATGCTCAACAACACCATCCAGGACATCCTCATCCGGCGGGCGCGCCAGAAGGGCTACAACGCCTGCTGGGTGCCCGGCACCGACCACGCCTCCATCGCCACCGAGGCCAAGGTGGTGCGCATGCTGCGCGAGCGCGGCATCCAGAAGGGCGACCTGACGCGTGAGGAGTTCCTGGGCTATGCCTGGGAGTGGAAGGAGAAATACGGCGGCATCATCCTCGAGCAGCTGAAGAAGCTGGGCGCCTCGTGCGACTGGCATCGCACGCGCTTCACGATGGAGGAGAAGATGAGCCGCGCCGTGATCCACGTCTTCGTGGACCTGTACCGCAAGGGTAAGCTGTACCGCGGCCTGCGCATGACCAACTGGGATCCCGAAGCGCAGACCGTGCTGTCGAACGAGGAGGTCATCTACAAGGAAGAGCAGTCGAACCTGTACTACGTCCGCTACAAGGTCGTCGAGGAAGACGGCACCGAGACGGGCGAGTGGATCACCATCGCCACGGTGCGCCCCGAGACCATCCTCGGCGACACGGCCATCGCCGTGCATCCCGACGACGAGCGCTACCAGCACCTGCGTGGCAAGTACGCCATCGTGCCGCTGGTGGAACGCAAGGTGCCCATCATCGCCGACGAGTACGTGGACATGGAGTTCGGTACGGGCGCCCTCAAGATCACGCCGGCACACGACCCGAACGACTATGAAATCGGCCTGCGCCACGAGCTGGAAGTCATCGACGTGCTCAACCCCGACGGCACGATGAGCGAGGCGGCCCGGTTCTTCGTCGGCATGGACCGCTTCGAGGCGCGCAAGGCCATGGTGCAGGAGCTCGAGGCGCGCGGTCACCTGGTCAAGGTAGAAGCCTACGTCAACAAGGTGGGGCGCTCCGAGCGCACTGATGCCGTCGTGGAGCCGCGCCTGACGCTGCAGTGGTTCCTCGACATGAAGGGCTTTGCCAAAACGGCGCTCGAGGCCGTGCGCAAGGGCGAAGTGCGCTTCTTCCCCGAGCACTTCTGGAACATGTACTACAACTGGCTCAACGAGGAGAACGTGCGCGACTGGTGCATCTCGCGCCAGCTGTGGTGGGGCCAGCGCATCCCGGCCTGGTACTATGGCGACGAGGTGTTCGTGGCCGAGACGGCCGAAGAGGCCCTCGCCATGGCCCGCGAGAAGCTGGGCAAGCCCGACCTCACCCTCGACGATCTGGAGCAGGACCCCGACGTGGTGGACACCTGGTTCTCGTCCTGGCTGTGGCCCATCACCGTGTTCGACGGCTTCGACAAGACCGAGGATTTCAAGTACTACTATCCCACCAGCGTGCTGGTCACCGGCTGGGACATCATGTTCTTCTGGGTAGCCCGCATGATCATGGCCGGCTACGAATATGCCGAGGAGCTGCTGGGGCCCGAGCTGGCCGCGAAGAAGGGCAAGCAGCCCTTCCGCGACGTCTTTTTCACCGGCATGGTGCGCGACAACAAGCGCCGCAAGATGAGCAAGTCGCTCGGCAACTCGCCCGATGCCCTCGAGCTCATCGAGCGCTATGGCGCCGACGGCGTGCGCTTCGGCCTCATGTCCGCCACCTCGGCCGGCAACGACATCATCTTCGACGCGCCGGTGGATCCCAAGACGGGACGCGTGCGCAACGAGAGCAAGCTCTGCGAGCAGGGCCGCAACTTCTGCAACAAGATGTGGAACGCCCTGCGCCTGGTGCGCGGCTGGCAGGTGAGCGACGAGCTGGAGCAGTCGGAAGTGAACCGGCTGGCCATCGCCTGGTTCGAAGCCAAGTTCAACCGCCATTTGGCGGAAGCCGAGAAAAACTACGAGCAGTACCGCCTGAGCGACGTGCTCATGTCACTGTACCGCCTCATCTGGGACGACTTCTGCTCGTGGTACCTCGAGATGATCAAGCCGGCCTATGGCCAGCCCATCGACCGGGCCACCTACGATGCCACCATCGCCATTTTCGAAAAACTGATGACGGTACTGCACCCCTTCATGCCGTTCGTGACCGAAGAAATCTGGCATGGGCTGAAGGACCGCGCCCCCGGCGACGACTGCATTGTGAGTCCCTGGCCCGAACCGGCCGAATGGGACGAGGCGCTGATCGCCGACGTGGACCAGGCCAAGGACATCGTGTCGAAGGTGCGCGAGGTGCGCGCCAAGAACCAGCTCAAGCAGCGCGAGCCGCTGAAGTTCTTCATGGAGCGCAGCGAGCGGGCACAGGCGCTGCTGGCAAGGGCCGGCCTGCAGGACATGCTGGAGAAGATGGCCGTGCTGGAAAGCGTGGCCCTGACCGGAGAGGAGCCGCAAAGCAGCGTGTCGTTCATCAGCGGCACCGAGCAGTGCTTCGTCGTGGTGGAAAAGGCCATCGACCTGGAAGCCGAGCGCGCCCGCCTCGAGAAGGAGCTCGAGCACGCCCGCAAGTTCGTCGCCGGCATCGAGCGCAAGCTGGCCAACGAGAAGTTCGTGCAGAACGCCCCCGCCGAGGTGGTGGAGCGCGA
>CAYNYN010000179.1:0-2736 GCA_964401445.1 uncultured Saprospiraceae bacterium
ACCATTTTTCAGGGAACTCAAAGCACGCTTCATATGCACTCCGACACCACGGTATTCTCCCTCATCGGGCGCGAGCTGGAGCGCCAGCGCAAAGGCCTCGAGCTGATCGCCTCGGAAAACTTCACCAGCCAGGCCGTGCTCGACGCCATGGGCTCGTGCCTGACCAACAAATACGCCGAAGGCTATCCGGGCCGCCGCTACTACGGCGGCTGCGAGGTAGTCGATGAAGTCGAAAACCTTGCCATCGAGCGGCTCAAGCAGTTGTTCGGCGCCGAATATGCCAACGTGCAGCCGCACTCGGGCACCCAGGCCAACATGGCCATCTACCTGGCCTGCCTGCAGCCCGGCGACACGGTGCTGGGCTTCGACCTGTCGCACGGCGGCCACCTGTCGCACGGCTCGCCCGTCAACTTTTCGGGCAAGCTCTACCGCCCGGTCTTCTACGGCGTGGAGCCCGACACGGGCCTCATCGACATGGATCGGGTGGCCGAGATCGCGCGCAAGGAAAAGCCGAAGCTCATCATCTGCGGCGCCTCGGCCTACAGCCGCGACTGGGACTACCGCCGCTTCCGCGAAATTGCCGATGAGGTAGGCGCTTTCCTGCTGGCCGACATCGCCCATCCGGCGGGCCTCATCGCTGCCGGCCTGCTCCACAGCCCCATGGAGTACTGCCACTTCGTGACGAGCACCACCCACAAGACGCTGCGCGGCCCGCGCGGCGGCATCATCATGATGGGGCGCAACTTCGACAACCCGTGGGGCCGCACGACGAAGAAAGGCACCATCATCAAGATGTCGAGCATCATCAACAGCGCCGTCTTCCCCGGCACGCAGGGCGGCCCGCTCGAGCACGTCATCGCCGCCAAGGCCGTCGCCTTCGGCGAAGCCTTGCAGCCGTCGTTCCGCACCTATGCCGAGCAGGTGGTACGCAACGCGCGCGCCATGGCCCAGGCCTTCCTCGACAAGGGCTACAAGGTGATCTCGGGCGGCACCGACAACCACCTCATGCTCATCGACTTGCGCAGCAAGGGCGTCACAGGCAAGGTGGCCGAGCAGGCCCTGGTCAAAGCCGACATCACCGTCAACAAGAACATGGTGCCCTTCGACACCGAGTCGCCCTTCGTCACCTCGGGCATCCGCGTGGGCACGGCCGCCATCACCACGCGTGGCCTCACCGAGGCCGATTGTGTGCGGGTGGTCGAGTGGATGGACGCCATCATCAGCGACCCCGACAACGAGGAGCTCATCGCCGAGACGCGCCGCCAGGTGAACGAGTTCATGAGCCACTTCCCGCTCTACGAGACACAGCCGGCCTCCTGATCGGGGCCGGTTGCCCTTTTTGCGCAAGCTTTTGTCGCAAATGAGCAGGTACGGGCAGGCAGATCGCTGCACCTTGCAGCCGATTCCGCAACCAAAACTGCTTTGCGATGACGCGTATTCCTCTGCTCTTCGGTTTTTTGCTGGGTCTGGCCCAGCTGGCGCTTGCGCAAAATGAGTCCCTGCTCGTGGGCCACTGGCAACTGCCGCAGGCGGGCATCACCCTCCAGTTCGATCCGTCGGGCATCTATGTCGTCACCTATGCCAATGGCCAACGCGTCAGCGAAGGCTACGCGCTGCAGGGCGACCAGCTCACCCTGCGCGCCTTCTACTACGGTCAGGACCAGCATTTCCGGATCCTGCAGCTCGACGAGCAGGCGCTCGTGCTGCAGGCACTCGACGGCCAGCCCGGCATGCAGTTCGCTTTCCAGCGCGCGGGCAGCGAGGCGATACCGACCCAACCGGCTCCGAGCGGCGAGGTTTTGGCGGAAGCCAATGGATACCAGCTTACCCGCGGCCACTTCGAAAAGGTGGTGCGCTTTGCCGAATTCCTCATCGCCGACCGCTTGAGCGAGGCCGAACGGCAGCAGGCCCTGCAGGAGTGTATCAACGAGTTCCGGCAGATGCCGCAGGCCTTCCTGCAGACCGTCGAGCAGATCGACGGGCAGATGAGCCAGCTGTACCAGATTCCCGACGTGGCCCAGCTCGGTCTGCTGCGCTCCATGCTCGTCGGGCAGCTCAACCTGGCATACCAGCAGCTGCCGCCCGACCAGAAGCCCTACCTGGCGCGCCTCATCGAGCAATACACGCCGGTCGTCGCCTACGACCCATCGACCCAGATGGCGCTCACGTGGCGCGACGTGGAAGGCTATGCGGGCGTCTTCGCCTTCTACCTCGAGATCGCCGGCCAGCCCATCCAGATCACCAACGAAGACCTGCAGGCGCTGGCCCAACAACTCGCCCAGCAGTTCCAGATGGCCACCCCCGACCAGCAAGCAGCACTGTGCGCGATGAGCCTCTACGACGAGTACCTGCGCGATGCCTGGAGCCGGCTCAGCCCCGACCAGCAGGCACTCATGCGCCAGCAGGTCGTCGCCCAGCTCGCCGCGGTCATGCAGCCCGGCACCCAAGCGCCCGCGCAGCGATACACGCCTGCCGACGACGAGATGCCGGCCACCCGGGCCGAGCTGGATGCCTGGCTGGCTCGAAAACAGCAGGAGCTGCAGACCAACCAGTTCATCTTCAACTCCATGCAAAACATGCTGCTCGAACAACACGCCACATCCCTCAACATCATCGAGAACATCGGCGGCTCCGACAA
Source organism: uncultured Saprospiraceae bacterium (assembly GCA_964401445.1). Taxonomy (GTDB): domain Bacteria; phylum Bacteroidota; class Bacteroidia; order Chitinophagales; family Saprospiraceae; genus WFYJ01. The sequence continues at coordinate 2,639 of CAYNYN010000179.1, forward strand.
CTACTGGGAAGTGAAGTACAACGACTGGTAGGGCAGGGATTGATGGTTGAGACTCGCTACCGCTCGATGTTGATAGCCGCTTTGCGGCTTGTTGAGAC
>CAYNYN010000179.1:2836-7536 GCA_964401445.1 uncultured Saprospiraceae bacterium
TGTTGAGACTCGGTCCCGATAACGGGACAGGCTCCCTTCGGCCTCGATGTTGAGATGACAGTAAAAACGTTGCGTTCCGTTGCGCCTGTAGCGGCTTTGCGCGAGGAAAAGGTAGAACCGATTCACCCGATTTCACCGATTCACCCGATTCGACCAGAACAGAAGGCTTTGTGTGCCTTTGCGACCTTGCGCCGTGGCGCGAGACTTCGGCAAACACCCGTTGCCAGGCTAACCCCTAAAAACGAAAGCCGGCCCCACTCGAGGGAGCCGGCTTCTTCGCTTTTTGCGCAAGCGTATCAGTTGAGCGAGTGGTCGGCCATGAGTTCGGCTTCGAAGAAGAAGGTCGGATGCCCGAAGGCCGGTTCCAGCTCGTCGAGCCAGGTGGCCTGTTCGTCATAGCGGGCGAAGAACGGCCGGCCCACCCACTCGGGCTTGCGCGCCTGGATGAAGGTCAGCACGAACAGCTGCTCCTCGCCCACCTGCGTGGTGCCCAGCACGCACACCTTGCCCGGATGGGCCGACATGCTGGGGCCGCGCACGGTGCGTGCCAGTCCGCTCACCTGCATGTAGGCCTCGCGATAGATCTGATGGGCTTCGGCCAGCGGCACGGCGAAGTAGTCGTGTGCGCCCGTATCGCGCGCCACGAACATGTAGTAGGGCACGCAGCCCAGCTTCACCTGCTCGCGCCACATGGTGGCCCAGACCTCGGCATCGTCGTTGATGTGGCGCAGCAGCGGCGACTGGGTGCGGATCTCGGCGCCGGTGTTGCGGATGCGGGCGATGGCGCGGCGCACGGCCTCGGTCTCCAGCTCGCGCGGATGGTTGAAGTGGGCCATGAACGCCAGGTGCTTGCCCGACTGCACCACGCGCTCGAACAGTCGGAGCACCTCGTCGGCATCGTCGTCGGTGAGGAAGCGCCAGGGCCAGTAGGCCAGTGCCTTCGAGCCGATGCGGATGTTTTGCAGATGGGGCAAGTCGGCTTCGAGCAGCGGCTCGAGGTAGGCGCGCAGGCGGTGGGCCTTCATGACCATGGGGTCGCCGCCGGTGATGAGCAGGTCGGTCACTTCGGGGTGTTCCTTCAGGTAGGCCACCAGCAGCTCGGCCTCGCGCATGGCGAACTTCAGCTCGTCCATGCCCACGAACTGGGGCCAGCGGAAGCAGAACGAACAGTAGGCATGGCAGGTCTGGCCCTGCTGCGGAAAGAACAGCAGCGTCTCGCGGTACTTGTGTTGCATGCCCGTCAGCTTGATGCCGTTCAGCTCGGGCACGTTGTGGCTCATCTGGCCGGCAGGATGGGGGTTGAGCTCGAGGCGGATCTGGTTGGCCACCTTGCGCCGTTCGACCTTGTCGGTCGTCTCTTGGAGGGTGCGCTCCATGAGGTCGAAATGGGCATCGGAAAGCATGTCGCGGTGGGGAAACGTCAGTCGGTAGATGGGATCGTCGGGGATGTTGTCCCAGTCGATGAGCTCGTCGGCCACGTAGTTGTTCACCTTGAAAGGCAGCACATGGCCCACCACTTCGATCTCGTGCAGCGTCTGTTCGTCGAGTTTGTCTGCCACTTGCGGCAGCTTGCGGAAGTTGTGCAGGGCATACACCCGGTACTGCGGTTTCTGGTTCATTGGCCTGAAGTTTTTGGTTTGTGAATGAGCATTTGCCTTGCCGTTGCGCCTGCTTTCCAGCGGTGCCGACAAAGCGATGGAATATAATGATTTTCTTCCATCCTTACAACCCTTCGGCAGGCATTCCGTCCTCTTCCCCCTTTCGGGAAACGCCACCCTGCACGCGCACGCCCAGGTTGAAATGACGCGGCGGGCCGGGATAATAATATCTGGGCTGGCTTCCGCCAAACGAAGTGGCGTTGACAAGAATCATGGAGGCGTAGTGCGCGTCGGTCAGGTTGCGGCCTTCGGCGAAGAGGCGGAGGCGCCATTTGCCGCAAGGCCGCTGATACTCGACCCGCAGGTGCCACAGGGCATACGGCGCGCTCCAGGCACTGTTATCGTCGCGCAGCGGCATGCGGCCCGTGCGCTCGTGGCGCAAGACCGCGCTCCAGCCCCGGTGCTGCCACCACAGCCACAGGCGCGCGGTGTGCTCGGGCCATCCGGTGAGGCGGTTGCCGCTGTAGTCGGCCGGGCCGTCCACGAAATCGACGAAGCGATAGTCCGACAGGTGCAGGCTGCCCTCGAGCCGCAGTCCCCGCCAGGCGGCCGTGCGCAGGTCGAGCTCGAGGCCGCGATGGCGCGTCCGGCCGGCATTGACGCCTTCGTAGATGTCGGGCCCGACGCGCCGGGCCACCAGCAGGTCGCGGATCTCCATCTGGTACACCACCAGCTCGAAAGAGGCGAGGGTGCCGAGCGCGCCGCGCGCGCCCAGCTCAGCGTTCCAGCCCTGTTCGGGACGTATGGCCGGGTTGATGGTGCCATCGGCGCGCCGGCTGTCTTCCACGCCCGGCCAGCCGATGCCATGGCTGAGCCGCCCCAGCAGCCAGAGCGCGCGTCCGGCACGCCACCCTGCCTGCACGCGCGGCGACCACACGGGGGCAAAAGCCTTCGTGGCCGAATGGTCGAGGCTGTCGCCAAAAAACAGATCGCTGTAGGCAAAGCGGGCCGCTGCGACACCCAGGCCGGCAGCCACCTCCCAGCGACCGCCCGCACGCTGCCAGCGCCCATCGGCGAAAAGCTGGGCATAGGCCCGGCGCTCGCGGTTGTGCGACAGCAGCGCACCGGGCTGCGCCGCCACCTGCGCGAAGGTCTGCCAGCCGTAGTCTTCGGCCATGGCCTCGCCGCCGAGGCGCCAGGTCCAGGGGTGCGCCTGCCCGCCCTCGAGCCGGAAGCGCATGCCGCCGTTCCACACGTTTTCCGAAAGGACGTTGAAAGGCCGCACCTCCCACGAGTCGCGTATTTGCCCGAAGAGGGCGATCAGGGCCACGCGATCTTCCTTCACCCGTCGAAAGGTGTGCCCCCACAGCAGCTTGCGGTGTGCCTCGTAGCCCGACACAGCTGCCCAGCTGGCCGCCGCCGCCCATGGCCGCTCGGCAAAGTCGGTGGCATCGAGCGAGGAGGGAATGTGCGCCTTCATGAGGGTGCCCAGCACGAGCGTGCTGTGCTCGGCCCGCGCGTCGAGCCGCTTGCCCAGCCACAGCAGCTGGGCGCGGTCGTAGGTGCTGTTGTCGCGGTAGCCGTCCGAATGGAGGAGGCTGCCACCCCACAGGCTGCTGCGCCCGCCCTGGGCCCGGCTGGCCATGAGGCCGGCCCCTGCCGTGCCGAAGCTGCCCACGCGCAGGCTGGCCACCTGGCGGGTGCCCTCCACCGCCGGCGCTGCCGTGCGCAGCCGCAGCGCACCGCCCAGCGTAGGGCCCAGCGCCGCCGACTGCGGTCCCTTCGACACCTCGATGTGATCGATCCATTGGGGATCGATGTCCTCGAAGGTGGTGATGCCGGCGCCGTCGGTCAGCGGGATTTCGTCGAGATAGGCGCGCACCTTGCCCGTAGCAAAGGGGATGCGGCTGCCCACACCCCGGATGCTCAGCCGGTTGGTGTTGAGCGCTCCCTGCTGGATGAACACGCCGGGCGCCGCGTTGAGGGCCGAGGCCAGCGTCCAGGTGGCGGTGAGGGCCACGTGGGCACGCGAAAGCCGGGCAGGCGCATCGGCCCGCAGCAGCCGCGACGAATCGGTCACGTCCACGCGCGGCAACGCGATGGCGGCGAGGCTGTCAGCCGGCTCTTGCGCCGAAAGGGGCCAGGCCTGACATGCGGCAAATACCATCAGCAGCAAGTGCAGGCGCAGCAGCGTTACGGTCGGGTGCATGGCTTTGCGGTTTGGGTCCCTGAAAAATGAGGCGGACCCAAACAAAGCATTTCTGGCGAGAAGGACAAAGGAAAGGCACAGGGACGGGGCGCACATCGCCCCAGGCCCTCACTGCAGCGCCATGGCCACGGCCACGAAGTGGGCCGCCGTACCCGCCATGACGAAAAGGTGCCAGATGGCATGGGCAAAGGGCAGCTTTTTCCACACGAAAAACACCACGCCCACCGTGTAGCACAGTCCCCCCACGATGATGCTCCACCACACCACCTCGGGCATGAGCGGCCGCATCACGGGCAGCACGAAGACGGCCATCCAGCCCAGCGCCAGGTAGAGCCCCAGCGAGAACCACGGCCACCGGCCGAAGAACAGCAGCTTGTAGGCGATGCCCACCGCCACCAGGCCCCACAGCACGCTCAGGTACCACACGGCCAGCTCGTCGGACAGGTAGCGCAGCACCAGCGGCGTATGGGTGCCGGCAATGAGGAAATAGATGCTGATGTGGTCGAGCTTGCGCAAACGGAATTTCCAGACGGGATGCTGTACGGCGTGATAGATCGTGCTGGCGGCATACACCAGGCACATGCCGGCAGCAAAAATGCCGGCACCGGCCAGCCATTTGCCGGGCGCCGAAGGGGGCAGGTGCTGCCACAGCCAGACGCCCCCCACCAGGGCACACACGAAGCCAATGCCGTGGGTAAGGGCATTGGCCAGCTCTTCAGCAGGAGGTAAAGGACGGTCGGGTCGATTGCTCATGGGATGACGCTGTTTGGTTTTGGGGTTGAATCGGTGAAATCGGTCTGATCGGTTGAGGGTTGAGCGTGTAGGGTTGAGGGTTGGCCTCGCGCGACGCAGCAACCGCACGCAACGTTTTTTCAAATCTCAACATCGCGGCG
>CAYNYN010000180.1:0-2027 GCA_964401445.1 uncultured Saprospiraceae bacterium
TTGCGCTGCGGATACACTTCGAGCGCCCGTTCGAGGCAATCCATCGCCTGCTCGAGCCGCGCGCAGTCGAGCACGAAGGCCATGCGCACCTCGTCCTGGCCGCGGCCGGGCGTGGCGTAGAAGCCCGGCCCGGGCGAAAGCATGACCGTCTTGCCCTCGTGGGCGAAGTCTTCGAGCAGCCAGCGACAGAAGTGTTCGGCATCCTGGATCGGGAAGCGGGCAAAGCAGTAGAAGGCGCCGCCGGGCAGGTAGCTCGTCACGCCCGGCATCCGGCTGAGGCGGCGGTACACCGTCTGGCGGCGCCGGTCGTATTCGGCCTGCACCGCTTCGAGGTAGGCGGTATCCTCTTCGAGCATGGCTTCGGCCAGCACCTGGCCCAGGCCCGGCGGGCTGAGCCGCAGGCGTGCATAGCGCCCCAGCACCTCGCGCAGCGCGGCATTGCGCGTGGCCAGCACGCCGATGCGGGCACCGCAGGCGCTGTAGCGCTTCGAGACCGAATCGACGACGATGGCATGCTCCTCGAGGCCGGGCAGCGTGAGCACCGAGCGGAATACGGCCCCGTCGTAGCAGAACTCGCGATACACCTCGTCGGCGATGAGGAACAGATCGCGTTTGCGCGCCAGCGCGCCCAGCGCCTCGAGCGCCTCGTTGCCGTACACCGCCCCCGTAGGGTTGTTGGGGTTGCAGATGAGGATGCCGCGCGTGCGCGGACCGATGGCCCGTTCGAAGGCCTCTATGGGCGGCAGCGCAAAGCCGTTTTCGATGTGGCAGGGCAGCGGCCGGATGCGCACGCCGGCGATGTGGGCAAAGCCGTTGTAGTTGGCGTAGAACGGCTCGGGCACCAGCACCTCGTCGCCCTCGTCGAAACAGGCAAACAGCGCCAGTTGAAGCGCCTCGGAAGCACCCGTCATGATCATGATTTCGTCGGGCGACAGCCGGATGCCGTAGCGGGCATAGTAGGACGTCATCTTTTGCCGGAGCGAGGCATTGCCCTCGGCCGGGCTGTATGCCAGGACGGGCTCCAGCCGCTCGGCCAGACGACGCAGCGCCTCGGGAGGCGTGTGGATGTCGGGCTGGCCGATGTTCAGGTGAAACACCTCGACGCCCCTGGCCTTGGCAGCATCGGCCAGGTGGGCCAGCTTGCGAAAGGGCGAGAAGGGCGTGTGCTGACTGCGTTGCGAGCGTGCGGGCATGCGCGGTACCTTTTGCCGGTGTATTGATCAGGGCCGAGGCAAAAATGGACAATCCCGGCCGAATGGCGTTTTTCCCGAAAGGGCATTTTTTGCGGAAGCGGCAAAATCTTTTACTTTTAAATGTGTTATTCAAGCGCGCTTTCGCAAAAACCCAACCAACGACCCCATGCCCCGTCTCCTCCTCTTCGTCCTGTTGCCCCTGCTGTGGGCCGGCTGCTTCGAAATCAAGGAAGAAGTAACCATGCACGCCGACGGCTCGGGCACCATCGTGCTCACGATCGATTTTGGCGAAAGCAAGGACCAGGTGCGCGAATACTGGGCTGCCGGCAACATCAACGGCTACCGCCTGCCCCGCGAAGAAGACATCCACAACCTGTTCCGCATCATCCGCAACAGCATGCAGCTGAGCGGCGGCATGACCGACGTGTCGTACGCGCTCGACTTCGAAAACTTCACCGGCAAGGTGCAGGCCAGCTTCCCCGACGTGGCCACGCTCAACCGCGCCCTCACGGCCGTGACGCGCAACCTCGACTGGCTCTACGTGCCCACCATCGAGGCGCCCAACTTCGAATGGACGGGCAGCACCTTCCGGCGCCTGTTCCCCTTCCCCGACCCGCCCGACGATTTCAACTACGACAAGCTGCCCATGATGACGCGCTACATGCTCGAATCGGCCCGCGTGGTGGGCATCTACCGCTTCGACCAGCAGGTGCGCGGCGTCAGCAACCCGCACGCCCAGGTAGCTGCCAACCACCGCGCCGTGATGGTGCAGCTCTCGCTGGCCGAACTGGCACGGCGCGCAGCAAGCCTCGAAAACGAAATCCAACTGGCGGA
>CAYNYN010000180.1:2127-7518 GCA_964401445.1 uncultured Saprospiraceae bacterium
CAAACCAAAACCCACATGAACGGAAAACTTACCCTGCTCTTCGCCTTTGTCACCCTGCTCAGCCTGCCCCGTTTGCAGGCCCAACAGCCGGCCCACGTCAGCGCGCTCCTACCTGCCGAGGGCACCATGGCCGGCGTGGTGTATGGCAGTCGCTACCACCTCGCCCGGTCCGACCTGGACCAGCTGCAGATGATGGACCTGGTTCACGAAGCCAACGACACGGTGCTGAGCATGATCCTGGAACCGGACCGGTGGGGCATCGCGCCCCGCAGCGACTGGGGTTTCTATGTCGACACGCCCGTGGTGGCGGGCATCATCTGGCCGCTGGACGAGCCCGAGCGTTGGGCCGGGGCCGCGCTGCGCTACGCCGGCTTCGACGAGCACGCGATCGCCGGCTTTTCGTGGCCCACGCGTGCCGGTCAGTTCGAGCAGATGACCAACGACTCCACCGGCCGCATCGTGGCCTGCTGGCCCAACCATGGCGGCATTTTCTGGGTGCTGGCCAAAGACGGGTCCGAAGCTTTGGGACCTGTCTTTGAAACGCCTGCACGCACTTTGCAGGACGTCGCATCCTTCCGAAAGATGGACCGCGACTTCGCGCCGCACCTGGCCTTGTGGGTCAACCGACAAATAAGCAGCACCGACATGAGCGACCAGCTACCCGAACGCGCCAGGTGGATGGTGCAGGTACTCGAGGTGCTGCAGAAGCAGTTCGGAACGATGAATGAGGGGCTCACTCAGGTCATTGGCATGCGCTCCGAGCCCGGACGCATCCGCTCCCGCTGGTATTTTGATTATCCCCCGGAAAGCTCTGTCCTGCGCCTGACCGAAATTGCAACCCGGCCGGAAGCCGGCAAGCGCATGTGGTGCCACGTGCCCGGCCAGCAGCCGGCCCTGTTCGTGCACTTCCGAATGGACCTTGCAGGATACGGCGCTGCCCTCGAACAGATGATGGTGGAACGGGCCGCCGAGCAGGACCCCAAAACCCGTATGCTGTACGAGCTGGCCGACCTGTTCATCAACGAAGAGGTGTTCAAGGAGCTGTGGGGCGGCGCCTTCACTTTGTCCATCGATGGCACCATTCCGGTACGCGACGAGGTAGAAGTGACCACCTACGACGACAACTTCAACGAGATCGTCACCACTCAGACGGTCGAAAAGCAATGGCCCCGCATGGTGATGGCCTGGGACTACGGCAACGAAGACACCTGGCTCAGGCTCTTGCGCATCCTGGATGGCAAAGGCCGGCTGCAGCCCGACGGCAAGGCCTGGCGCCTCGACCTGGCAGGACTGCCCATGCCCATCTACCTGTATTTCCGCAAGGGCATCGCCGTGTGCACCAACGATGCGCAACTGGCACACCGCCGCAAGCTGCCCCGCAAGCAACGCCTGAACGGCCAGCTGCGCGCCGAGGTGGCCCGGAATGACTTTTTCTTCCGGCTCGACCTGCCGCAGACCTTCGACCTGGCGGGCAAGATTGCAGGTGGCGACCTGGGCATGATCACCGACATTGTTCCCGTGCAATACCTTCAGGGACGCGCCCCCCTCAACACCCGGCAGATGTTTGAGCAGGAAATGATCTTGACCGACGATCGTACCGACGGTCTGAACACCTTGCTGAAAATGATGGACGCGCTCATCGGCCCGACGCTCAGCAACCTGGGTGGCTTCAAAAAATCGTGACCCGGCGCAGGCCGGTTGGCCGTCAGCCGTTGGCGGCCTACCTTTGCCGCCACGATTCGTCGCAATGCCTGCAATGGGGATCGTCACGCGTCACGCGTCACGATAAAAATACCGACTCGATACATGCAGAAACTGAAAATAGGCGTGCTTGGCGCCGGCCACCTGGGCAAGATCCACATCAAGTGCCTGCAGGAACTGCCCGACCACTACGAGCTGGTCGGCTTCCACGATCCCGACGAGGCCACCGCTGCCGAGGTAGCCAGCCAGTTCGGCATCGAGCCCTTTGCCGATGCCGGGGCCCTGATCGCCGCCTGCGAGGTGGTCGACATCGTCACGCCCACGACGACGCACTATGAGCTGGCGCGCCAGTGCCTCGAGGCCGGCCGGCACATCTTCATCGAAAAACCGCTGGCCCAGTCGCTCGAAGAAGGGCGCGCCCTGGTGGCGCTGGCCGAGCGCACGGGGCTCAAGGTGCAGGTGGGCCACGTCGAGCGCTTCAACCCGGCCATGCTGGCCCTGGGCGACATTCCGCTCGACCCCATGTTCGTCGAGGCACACCGCCTGGCCATGTTCAACCCGCGCGGCACCGACGTGTCGGTCGTGCACGACCTGATGATCCACGACGTCGACCTGGTGCTGCACTACGTGCGCGCGCCGGTGGTCGAGGTGCGCGCCAGCGGCGTGGCCGTCGTCAGCCGCAACCACGACATCGCCAACGCCCGCATCGAGTTCGAGAACGGCTGCGTGGCCAACCTCACCGCCTCGCGCATCTCGCTCAAGCAGATGCGCAAGGTGCGCTTCTTCCAGCGCGACGCCTACATCAGCGTGGACATGCTCGAAAAACAGGCGCAGGTCGTGCGCCTCTTCGACCAGCCCGTGGCTGCCGCACAGGCCTTCGAGCTGCCGACGGCCGACGGCACCCGCTACATCACGGTCGACATGCCCCAGATCGAGCCCGTCAACGCCATCCGGCTCGAGCTGGAGCTGTTTGCCCGCAGCATCGTCGAAGACCGCATGCCGCCCGTGCCCGTGCACGACGGCCTGCGCGCCATGGAGGTGGTCGACATGATCGACCGGGCCATCGCCGCGTCGCAGGAAAGGGTGCTGCGCCGCCTGTCCGACAAGCCCCAGGTGCGGTAGGCGCCTTTCGGCAAATGGCGCCCGGTGCCAGCTCCCGACAATTCCGGCAGGGCACCCACACAGCGCTTCGCCCTCGCCATCGTTCCTCAAACAAACCAGATACCCATGTCGCATTTTGCGAAAGCAATCACCCGATCTGCTGTAGTCCTGGTCGTGGCCCTGAGCATGCTGCTCGGCTCGTGCAGCCTGCTCGACCCGCCCGAAGCGGTGCCAGCCTGGATCCGCATCGAGCCGTTCGTGCTCGAGCCCAACCCCAACGTCATCGAGGGCAGCCTTTCGGCAAAAATCGAACACGCCTACGTGTCGGTGGGCGGCGAGCTGCTCGGCATCGTCAACGTGCCTGCCACGGTGCCCGTCCTGCTCGAAGGGGTGCAAACGGTGACCATCGACCCCGTGGTGGAAGCCAACGGCAGCATCTACTACCTGCGCATCTATCCCTTCTACCAGCGCTACACCACCGAGGTGACGCTCGTCCCGGGCGAGACGGTGGTGGTGGAGCCGCACACCCGCTACCGCGACGATGCCCACTTCGCCCTGATCGAGGATTTCGAGAACGGGCAGACCGTCTTCACCGTCGATCGCGACCAGGACAACGAAACGGGCATCGTGGTGTCGGGTACCGATGTGTTCGAAGGCAATGCCTCGGGCTTCATCCACCTGACCGCCGACCACCCCACCATCGAGGTGGCCACGGCGCCCGAGTTCGACCTGCTCGACGGCGGCAAGATTTTCCTCGAGCTCAACTACCGCACCCCTGACGTGGACGTGCTCTTCGGCCTCATCGGCAAGGAGGGCAACCAGCTTTTTGCCACCTACAACTACGGCATCCGAGCCAAAGACACCTGGAACAAGATCTACTTCGACCTGACCGACGACGTGCTGAGCTCGCAGTTCGACGAGGGCTACAAGCTGGCCATCTTTGCCACGCTCGAAGGCAGCGAAAAAGAGGAAGCCCGCATCTGGTTAGATAACATCAAGCTCATTCATTTTTAACTTCGTTTTTGCTGCCCGCCCCTCGCACATGCCCCAAATTTGCCTGGGTTCGCCCCACGGAGCCCAGGGCAGTGAAAGCAAGCCGAAACTATGGTCCGACCCGTCAAAGCAAACGAAGCCAGGCGCGTGAAAGCAGGGCGGCTCATGCGGAAACGCCGCATGCGGCACACCCTGATGTACAAGGTAGCCGACTTCCTGTCTGCGATGGTGGCCTGGGCCCTGTTTTTCCTGTATCGCAAGTACTTCGTGGAGGAGGTGCCCGTCGGCCTGTCCGATCTGCTCGACGACCCCAACTTCATCTACGGCATCCTGCTCATCCCGACGGGCTGGCTGCTTTTCTATTCTCTTTTCGACAAATACGACGACATCTACCGGCTGTCGCGCATGGCCACGCTGGGCCGCACCCTGCTGCTGAGCTTCTTCGGCGTGCTGGTGCTGTTCTTCACCCTCATCCTCGACGACGTGGTGCGCGACTACCGCACCTACTACACCTCGTTCTTCACGCTTTTCAGCCTCCACTTCCTCATCACGGCCACCACGCGCATGGTGCTGCTCACGCGCGCCAGCCGGCGCCTCAAGGCCGGCGACATCGCCTTCCAGACCCTCATCATCGGCGGCAACCAGAAAGCCGTCGAGTTGTATGAGGAGATCGAGAACAGACCCAAAAAGCTGGGGCACCGCTTCGTGGGCTACGTGCACGTCAATGGCGACCATGCCGAAGACCACCTGCTGGGCCAGCACCTGCCCTGCCTGGGCCACGTGCGCGAGCTGGCCGACCTGATCGAGCAGTACGAGGTGGAAGAGGTGCTGGTGGCCATAGAGACCTCGGAGCACGACCGCCTCAAGGGCATCCTCGACGTGCTGTTCGACTTCGGCGACCGCGTCCTGGTCAAGATCATTCCCGACATGTACGACATCATGCTGGGCACGGTCAAGATGAACCACGTCTATGGCGCCATCCTCATCGAGGTGCGGCAGGAGCTCATGCCGCGCTGGCAGCGCCTGCTCAAGCGCCTGATCGACATTGCGGTCTCGCTCTTCGTGCTGGTCGTGCTCTCGCCCCTGTTCCTGTACATCATGCTGCGCGTCAAGCTGTCGTCGCCCGGGCCCATCTTCTTCCTGCAGGAGCGCATCGGCCTGAACGGCAAGCCCTTCTACATCGTCAAGTTCCGGTCCATGTACGTCGATGCCGAAAAGGACGGGCCGCAGCTCAGCTCCGACAACGACCCGCGCTGCACCCCCTGGGGGCGCTTCATGCGCAAATGGCGCCTCGACGAGCTGCCCAACTTCTGGAACGTGCTGCGCGGCGACATGTCGCTGGTGGGGCCCCGCCCAGAACGCCGCTACTACATCGAGCAGCTCCTCGAGCGCGCGCCCCACTACCGCCACCTGCTCAAGGTGCGGCCGGGCATCACCTCGTGGGGACAGGTCAAGTACGGCTACGCCTCCAACATCGACGAAATGCTGCAACGCCTCAACTACGACCTGCTCTACATCGAAAACATGTCGCTGGCCCTCGACTTCAAAATTCTCTTTTACACCGTACTCGTACTTTTGCAGGGGAAAGGGAAGTAG
>CAYNYN010000181.1:0-7487 GCA_964401445.1 uncultured Saprospiraceae bacterium
GCAATGACCATCAACGAGATACAGGACGAGATCATCGACGAGTTTTCGCTCTTTGGCGACTGGATGGAGAAGTACGAGTACATCATCGATCTGGGCAAGAACCTGCCGCTGATCGATGAGCAGTACAAGACCGATGACTACCTGGTGCGGGGCTGCCAGAGCCGCGTGTGGCTGCACGCCCGCCTCGGCGACGATGGCAAGGTGTACTTCACCGCCGACAGCGATGCCGTGATCACCAAGGGCATCATCGCGCTGCTCATCCGCGTGCTGTCGGGGCACACGCCGCAGGAGATCCTCGATGCCGATCTGTACTTCATCGATCGCATCGGGCTCAAGGAGCACCTGTCGCCCACGCGCAGCAACGGCCTGCTCAGCATGCTCAAGCAGATGAAGATGTACGCGCTGGCGTTTCAACAACAACAGGCATGACCATGGACAAGGAAGCACTGAAGCAAAAAGTCATCGAGGCCCTCAAGACGGTCCACGACCCCGAGATCCCCGTCGATATCTACGAGCTGGGGCTCATCTACGACCTGCGCATCGAAGACGAGGGCAAGGTGTACATCCGCATGACGCTCACCTCGCCCATGTGCCCCGTAGCCGAGTCGCTGCCCCTCGAAGTGCAGCAGAAGGTGCTCGAGGTGCCGGGCGTGCGCGACGTGGACCTCGAGGTGGTGTTCGATCCGCCGTGGAGCAAGGAGCGCATGAGCGAAGAGGCGCGCCTCGTACTCGACATGTTCTGACCCCAATGACCACCGATTTACGGCCCAGGGCCAAAAAACACGCCTCATGAAGATCACTGCTCAGGACGAATACGGACTCCGACTGCTCTTGCAGATTGCCCGCGCCGATCAGGACGACGGCCTGAGCATCAGTCAGCTCAGCGAGCTGGAGGGGCTGTCGCCCTCCTACGTGGGCAAGCTGACGCGACAGCTTCGGCTGGCCGGCTTCATCGAGAGCACGCGCGGCCAGAAGGGCGGCTACGTGCTGAGCCGGCCCGCCGACCAGATCCTCGTCAAGGACGTGCTGCGCACCTTGGGCGGCCCCCTCTTCGACGATTCGTTCTGCAGCAATCATACCGGCGGCTTCCGCTTCTGCACCAACTCGGTCGACTGCTCGCTGCGCTCGCTCTGGACCATGATCCAGCTCGCCGTCGATCACGTGCTCGAAGACCTCACCCTGCAAGACCTCATCCAGCCCGGGCGCGCCATCGAGCCCCTGCTCGAATCGCTGCACGCCCTGCGCGCCAACTGATCCTTTGCCCTGCCTTCCGGCAAATGGACGGCTGTCCGTCAATTCACCGGTTTTTCCCGCTGCAATGGGCGCGGTTCGTGTAAATTGAGGTCATTGCTCACCTCAATCCCTGCGACCATGTTTCTCCACCGCGTGTGCCGGCCTCTGCCGTGCTGCAGCTTCCTGCTCGCTGCTTTTTTCAGCCTTTCGGCAAATGCCCAAGCCACCTTTGCCGATGCCACGGACCTGCTCGGGCAGCAAGCCCTGCACTCGGGCATCGCCGTGGGCATCGCCGACGTGGACGATGACGGCCTCGACGACCTGCTCGTGCTGGACGATGCCCGCATCCTGCACGTGTTTTTCCAAAAAGCAGACGGCGGATTCGAAGGGGTGCAGGTGGGTGAGCTGGCCAGCAACAACATCTGGAGCATGACGGCCGGCGACGTGGACAACGACGGCTGGCTCGAGATCATGACCGGCGGATATTACGAGGGCATCCGGATTACCGACTGGCACGCGGCCGACAGCACCTGGCAGAGCGGGCTTTTGCCCGAGAGCGACATCTTCGTGCAGGGCTCCAATTTCGCCGATGTGGATGCCGATGGCTGGCTCGAGGCCTTCGCCTGCCACGACGATGCCGCCTCGCGCCTGTGGCGCAACCTCGGCAACGGCCTGTTCGAGCCCGCCTTCGACTGGATCGACTTCCACACCACGCCCCCCTCCGACAACTCGGGCAACTACGGCAGCGTCTGGACCGACTTCGACACCGACGGCGACATCGACCTGTACATCGCCAAATGCCGGCAGGGCGTGGACGATCCCCAGGACGCACGCCGCATCAACGTGCTGTACGAAAACGACGGCACGGCCACCTTCGCCGAAACGGGTGGCGCCTGGGGCCTGCGCATCGCGCACCAGTCGTGGACGGCCGAGTTTCAGGACATCGACAACGACGGCGACTTCGACGCGCTCGTCACCAACCACGACGCCCCGCTCCAGTTGCTCGAAAACCGGGGCGGAAGTTTCGTCGATATCGCTGCCGAGGCCGGCGTGGCCGTCGATGGCTACTTTCTGCAGGGCATCATGCGCGACCTGGACAACGACGGCTTCGTGGACATCCTGCTCGCCTCCCCCGCGCGCTATTTCCACAACAACGGCGACAAGACGTTTACGCAAGTGCAGGTGCCGCCCTTCACCCAGACCATGCTCAGCCTGGCCACGGGCGACCTCGACCACGATGGCTTCCTCGACATCTACGTCTCGAAGGGGCATCCCTACACCAACCCCTCCATCACGCCCGATGCCCTCTGGTTCAACGAGGGCAACGACAACCACTGGCTGACCTTCACGCTCGAAGGCACTACCTCCAACCGGCGCGGCACCGGCGCCCTCATCGAGCTGCACGGCCCCTGGGGCGTCCAACTGCGCGAGCTGCGGTCGGGCGAGAGCTACGGCATCACCACCAGCCTGCAAGCCCACTTCGGTCTGGGTGCCGACACGCTGGCGCCCTGGGCCGTGGTGCGCTGGCCCTCCGGCACCGTGGACGTGCTGTCCGGCCTGGCGGCCGACCAGTTCGTGCACGTGGTGGAAGGCACCACCTGCCAGGCCGACACGCTGGCGCTCAGCCTCGATGGCGAGCAGTTCCTCTGCCCGGGCGACACGGTGGAGGTGAGCGTAGCCGCCCCCGACGGCAGCACCGTCCTGTGGAACGACGGCGCCACGGGCACGCAGCGGATCCTCACCGAGCCCGGCACCTACCGCGCCGTGGTCGTGCAGCCCGATGGCTGTGTGGCGCCCACCACCGTGCTGAAGCTGCGTCCCCTCACCGTGCAGCAGCTGCCGCAAATAGCCGTGCACGGCTATGGCCCCTGGTGCGCCGGCGACACCGTCTGGCTCGAAGCTACGGGCGCCCCCGGCCACGTGAGCTGGCAGACGGGCGACACCGCCCACCTCATCGCCGCCACCCATCCCGGCCCCTGGGTGCTCTTCTTCGAAGGTGACTGCGAGACCGTGGTGGCCGACACGGCCTGGCTCGAGTTCGTCGAGGCACCGGCCCCTGCCGTATGGCCCGACACGGTCGAGCAGGGACAGCCGGCCCTGCTCGTGGCCCAGGGCGGCACCGTGCAGTGGTACGCCGACAGCGCCAGTGCCGAGCCCCTGGCCGGCGGCGACACGCTGGCCGTGCCGGCAGCGGACAGTACTCAGGTCTTCTGGGCCGCCAGCACGTGGAGCTATGGCGGGGGCGCATGGCATACCGGCATGCCGGAGCACGCCGGCTCGCCCTATAGCAGCAACATCTACAATGCCGGCCTCATCTTCGACTGCATGTATCCATTCGTGTTGCACAGCGTGCGCCTCTACACCGATACCTATGGCGTGCGCATCATCGAACTGAAGAACGAGGAAGGCGAGGTGCTGCAGAGCCGCCACGTGAATCTCCAGAGCACGGACACGGTCGTCGTGCTCGACATGCCGGTGGAGCCGGGGCAGAACTACCTGCTCACTACCAACACGAATTCCAACATCGCCACCTTCGGGTTCGCGAGTCCGCGCCTGCGACGCAGCGATGAAGACGTGGCCTTCCCCTACGAGGTGCCCGACGTGCTCTCCATCCACGACTCGCCTTACGGCACATTTTACTACTACTACTTCTACGACTGGGTGGTGGAGGTGGCGCCCGTCGTTTGCGAAAGCGAGCGGGTGCCGGTCGAGCTGGTCGTGCTGTCGCCCACGGCTACGGTGGCGCCCGCTGCACCGCAAGCCCTTTCGCTCGAAGTGTGGCCCAATCCGGCTGCCGGGGTGGTGCAGGTGCGCCTTCCGGCAAACTTCGCCTTTCGGCAAATGGCGCCCGGCGCGCTGCCCATCCTGAACGTGTACGACCTGACGGGGCGGCAGGTGCTGGCGGTGCCGTTTGCGCAAGCGAATGGCTGTCAGCTCGATGTGTCGCATTTGCCGAAAGGCATCTATCAGCTGGAAGTGGTGGCCGGACAGGTGGTGCTGCAGGCGCGCCTCGCCGTGCAATGAGCAGTCCTGCAAATCAGGGTCAAATTTTTACTTTTGCACATCCTGCAAAAGCGGGGCAGGTCATGACCTTTGCCCCGATCGTGTGAAATCCTGTCCGAAGAAAAGTTCAAACCACCTGTTCAATGGATTCATTCAAGCGCGTTACCAACATCACGGGCTGGCTCGTCTTTGCCATCGCCACCGTGGTGTATGCTTTTTCCATCCAGCCTACGACCAGCCTCTGGGACTGCGGCGAGTTCATTTCCGGGGCCTACAAGCTGCAGGTGGTGCACCCGCCCGGCGCGCCGCTGTTTTTGCTGGCGGGTCGCGTGTTCATCTCGATAGCCGACCTGTTTTTCGACCTCGAAGCGCATCCCGAATACATCGCGCAGGCCGTCAACATGATGTCGGGCATCTTCACGGCGCTGGCGGCCATGTTCGTGGCTTGGGTGGCCATGATCATGGGCAAGCTGACGCTGGTGGGCCGCGACGGCCAGACCGACGCCAGCCAGAACCTGGCGCTGGCCGGCACGGGCCTGGTGGCGGGCCTGGCCACTGCATTCGCCACCTCGATCTGGTTCTCAGCAGTCGAGGGCGAGGTGTATGCCATGTCGACCTTCTTCACCACCCTGACGCTGTGGGCCATGGTGCACTGGTACAACCTGCCTGACAGCCCCAAGGCCGACCGCTGGGTGCTGTTCGCCGTGTTCTCGGCGGGCCTGTCGATCGGCGTGCACCTGCTGAGTCTGCTCACCTTCCCGGCTCTGGCCCTGCTGTGGTACTTCAAGAAATACAAGGAGCACACCTGGAAGGGCATGGCCGTGGCGGCCGTCGTCGGTCTGGCCATGGTGGGCTTCATCCAGAAGTTCATCATTGCCGGCATCCCGCAGCTGTGGGCCTGGATGGAGCTGTTCACCGTCAACGGGCTGGGCATGCCCATCCACTCGGGCATCGTGCCCACCATCGCCATCCTCGTGGCCATCATCTGGTTCGGCCTGTACCAGGCAAAGAAGCGCAACAGCTATGCCCTGCATATGCTGTCGGTAGGGGCGGCGCTGGTCATCATCGGCTTTTCGACCATCGGCGTGGTGGTCATCCGCGCCAATGCCAACCCGCCCATCAACATGAACGACCCGAGCGACCCGATGCGCCTGCTGCCCTACCTCAACCGCGAGCAGTACGGCGAGCGCCCGCTGCTGTACGGCCCCTACTTCGACGCGCAGCCGGTGAGCAGCGAGGTCGAAGAGCGCTACGGCCGCGTGGGCGACCACTACGAGATCGTGGACGAGAAGGTGACCTACGTCTATAACAATGCCGACAAGATGTTCTTCCCGCGCATGGGCGATCCGTCGCAGAATCGCCCGGCCATCTATCGGCAGTGGATCAACAAGCCGCAGGGCAAGCCGACCTTCTTCGACAACCTCGAGTTCCTGTTCAGCTACCAGATCGGCTGGATGTACTGGCGCTATTTCATGTGGAATTTTGCCGGAAGGCAGAACGGCGAGCAGGGCTTCTACTCGTGGGACAAGAAGAGCGGCCACTGGGCCTCGGGCATCAAGTGGCTCGACGAGCTGCGCCTCTACGACATGGACCACATGCCCGAGACCATGATGAAACACCGGGCCTGGAACAAGTACTTCCTGCTGCCCTTCCTCTTCGGGCTGCTGGGCCTGTTCTACCACGCGCGGCGCCGTCCCGAAGACTTCCTCGCCCTGATGACACTGTTCATCATCACGGGCATCGGCATCATCATCTACTCGAACCAGCCGCCCAACGAACCGCGCGAGCGCGACTACGTGCTGGTGGGCTCGTTCTTCACCTACGCCATCTGGATCGGCATGGGCGTGCTGGCCGTGTTCGAGCTTTTGCGCGAGCAGCTCCGGCTTTCGCCAAACATGGCCGCGGGGCTGGCTTCGGCCGTGGTGCTCAGTGCACCCGTGGTGATGGGCTTCCAGAACTTCGACGACCACAGCCGCCGCCACATCACGGCACCACGCGACTACGCGGCCAATTTCCTCGAGTCGTGTGAGCCCAACGCCATCATCTTCACCTACGGCGACAACGACACCTACCCGCTGTGGTATGCCCAGGAGGTGGAAGGCATCCGCACCGATGTGCGCGTGGTCAACCTCAGCCTCATCGCCGTAGACTGGTACATCAACCAGTTGCGCCGCAAGGTCAACGACTCGCCCCCCATCAAGCTGTCCATCCCGGCCGACGCCTATCGCGGCCGCAAGCGCAACTCCGTCGTCTATTACAATCCCTCCGGCGTGGATCGCGAGATGAGCCTGCAGGCCGTGCTCGAGTTCATCGGCGAAGACCATCCGCTGGTGGGAGCAGGGGGCCGCAAGGTGGAGAGTTACCTGCCTACCAAGAAGATCTATCTGCCCGTGGACGTGGCGCGCGCCCGCCAGCTGGGCATGATCGGGCCCAACGACACCACCAACGTGGTGGATCGCATCCCCATCAAGATCAATCGCAACTACCTGATCAAGGACGACCTGGCCATCCTCGACCTGATCGCATCCAACATCTGGGAGCGGCCCATCTACTTTGCCGTCACCTGCCGCCCCGAGAAGATGTTCGGCATGCAGGACTTCACGCAGCTCGAGGGGCTGGCCCTGCGCATCGTGCCCGTCAAGTCGCAGAGCGACCGCTCGCTGGGCATCTACGGCAGCGGGCGCGTGGCCGTCGATCGCACCTACGACATCATCATGAACAAGTGGCGCTGGGGCAACTTCGACAAGATGCCGCTGTACGTCGATCACGCCTTCGGGCCCAGCATCCAGAGCATGCGCGTGGTCATGCTGCGCACGGCGCGCGTGCTCAACCAGCGCGGCGAGAAGGACAGGGCCGTGGCCATGTGCGAGAAGTACTTCGAGGCGTTCCCGCACTTCAACTTCCCCTACGACTACAACGCCATGTACTTCATCCGCGTGATGGTGGATGCCGGCGCCTACGACAAGGCCAAGCCCCACATCGACATCCTGGCCAACGAGATGGCCGACTGGCTCGAGTTCTACTTCTCGCTCGACCCGTCGCTTCTGGAGCCGCAGGCCTCCTTCGGGCAGGACTTCGCGCTGGCCCTGCGCACCAAGGACGACATCCTCAACGTGGTCAAAGCCGCCGGCGATGAGGAGTATGCCCAACAACTCGAGGAGCTGTTTGCACCCTACAGCCTCGACAGGCTGGTGCAGTAAAAAACCGTGGGACGAGATTCATCTCGTCATGAGGTAGGCCGAGATTTATCT
>CAYNYN010000182.1:0-7484 GCA_964401445.1 uncultured Saprospiraceae bacterium
TCGCCGCCTTTGGCGGCGTATCAACACCGAGTGATAGCGAGTCTCAACCGTCAGTCCTCGGTTCTTCGATTCCTCGGTTCCTCTTTGAAAAAACCCTCAACGCTCTCTCCCATCGCTCCTCCTCATTCCACGCGCACCAGCCGTTCCACGTAGCGGCGGCCGCTGCGCGTGTCGGTCAGCTCTACGAAGTAGATGCCGGCGGGCCAGCGGCTCAGGTCGAGCATTTTGCGGAAAGCGCCTTCCCACACGGGGCGGCCCATGAGGTCGAGCACGCGGAGCGACCAGTGGGTGTAGCTGCCGGCATGTGGCTCGAGGTACACCACGTCGGCCGCGGGGTTGGGGTAGAGGCGCACCAGCTCGGACAGGGTGCCCACCGACCGGGTGCCGGCCGTGGTGTTGGGCGGGGTGGTGCTGCCCACCACGGGCCGGATCATGACGGCGCCGCGCAGGTTGTCGGGAAACGGCTCCCAGCCGCCGCCCAGGTTGACGAAGTTGACGCTGTCGGGCTGGTGGTCCAGGTCGAAGCCGACGGGGATGCCGAACTCGACCACCGACACCTGCTGCCAGCCCACGAAGAAGTCGCCCTCGGGCAGCGCCACGGGCGTGGGGTTGCCGGCGATGTCTTCGAGGCGGTAGGTGGTGAAGCCCTGCAGCGTGTCGGTCTTTTCATCGGCGTAGAAGGGGCGCAGCAGCTGCGCTTCGTACACCGGTTCGCTGTCGAGCGAGCCCACCCACACCTTCAGGTTGAAGAGCTGCGTGGTCACGTCGCCATTGGCGTGCGGGAAGTGCAGCTGTATGGCGCGCAAGGTGTCGGGCTGGAAGGCGGTGAAGCGCACGGCCACCTCGGGGTTGTCGTTCTGGGCGTTTTGGAGGTAGATATACCACTCGGCCGAGCCGTCGTCGTAGGCGAAGTAGTTTTCGAAAGGCACCCAGGTGCGCACCGTGTCGTTTTTGCGGAAGCGGTCGTCCTGGGCATCGAGGGCCAACCAGTAGGTCACCTCGAGGCGGCGGCGCCCCGCGTCGGGGATGTTGGCGGTGATGTCCACGATGTTGCCGTACAGGGCGGCAGGGATGTCCTTGTCGCGCCACACGTGCTCCTGCGGGGGAATGTTGGCGTTCTGGCCGTCGGCCAGGGTGAAGTCCTGGTTGTAGTGCGTGTTGGTCGTCGTTTCGCGATACAGCACGCGCGAGTCGTCGAGGCTGAGGATGGCATCGGTATGGTTGTACAGGCCGGCGCCGACGCGCGGCACCAGCAATTCGGCTTCGTGATCCTGCAGCTGGTACCAGGGCAGTGCGGTGTAGGGCGCCGTGGGCGTGAGCGGGCGCGTGGTGAAGGCCACGTCGTCGAAGAAGGGTTCGGCCGTCTCGTTGCGGTCGAGCCACACGTAGTCGAGATGCCACAGGTCGGAGATGCCGCCGGGCGAGGTGAAGCCCGTGAAACGGAACTGGAAGCCGCTGTGGAAAAACTCGGGTTTATCCACAGGGAAGGCGTAGAAGGTGAAAGGCGGCACCGAGTCGGCAGGCACCACCTCGTCGAAGCCGGCCCAGGTGTGCACAGGCTGCCAGCTGCCGTCGGCCGCGCGAAACTCGAGCAGCAGCGAGTCCTGGGGGCTGGGACCCAGGCCGCGCCCCTTGGGCGCCACGAAGCACTTGAGCCACACGTCGTCGTCGGGGCCGAGGCCGCTCAGGTCGATGCGGTTGGACGTGAGGTGGTCGCCTGCGCCGGAGATCAGGTCGTAGGGGCGTCCCGAGGCGTCGAGGCCGTCGAAGGTGGCCAAACCAATCGAGGGCGGGTTTTGCGCCAGCGTCTGGTTGACGAACACCTGATCTTCGAGCCAGAGGCGAGGGTCGGGATAAGGCCCATCGTAGGAAAAGTCGTCGAAAAAGGGCAGGCTCAAGGTAGTGCCCTGCACCGTGAAGGGGATGGCGAAGGTGTCGCAAATGGTGAATTCGTCGCACAGCACCACACAGACCGTGTCGGTGCCGGGAAAGCGGGAGGACACGTACACCAGGCAGGGGTCGGGCTCCTCGTAGGTCGTGAAGTAGGCGTTCTGGAAGCCGTCGCCGTCGTAGGCGTCGCCGCAGTCGATGATGCGGCTGCAGGCCAGCGCGCCGGGCAGGTCCAGCTCGTCGTCGAGGCAGTAGGGCGTGTAGGTCTGCGGCTGCACGGGCTGCTCGTCGGCCACGACGCGCTGGCCGCGGCGCTTGACCACGAACACGAAGCGGATGGGCTGGCAGTCGGTGCCGTTGGGGCAAAACTGCACACAGACGGTATCCATGCCGGCCACCACGTCGGGCAGGGCCCGGTAGGTGAGGGTGATGCTGTCCTGGCGTGCCGTGCCGAAGTGCAGCATCTGCCCACAGGCGCCGGCCGTAAGCACGTCACCGGCATGGCCGCCACCCAGGCCGAAGGTGTCCACCTCGATCTTGATGCTGTCGCCCGGATGGAGGAAATAGCGGTCGAAAAATTCGGGCGGGCAGTCCTGAGGCCCTCGCCAGGCACTCGATGCATAGTCGGTATGGGCTGCCAGTGCTGCCGCTCTTTCCGCCGAAGCCTTGTGCAGTGCCGGGCGGTCGGGGTTGGGCGCATAGCGCAGCTGCGCAAACGTACAGGTGGCAAGAGCCAGCAACAGCAGCGTCCAGATATAGCGCATGGGGTTTGTCTTTTTGCTCAAAAAAAGCGGTCAGCAGCGCGTGCTGACCTTGTGTGTTTGCCAAATGACATGCCTTTTATTCGCCTTGGCGGCAAAAATATTGGCTGGCGGGCTTCCTTTAAGTGGCGGCAGCCCCTTTATGCTCGTGAGCGGTCGTTCAAAAAACCGCATCGTTACACAGCGTTTCACAGAGAAGCCACCGAGTTTGATGGAATCGGGCGAATCGGTGAAACCGGTCGAAGCGGTAACATCCTTCGCGAAGTGCGCCATCTCAACATCGCGCCAAAGGCGCGTCTCAACCGTCACATACCCGCCCCGCTCAGGTTGATTTTTCCCATGCCATGTTTGGGTTCATCGTTCATAGCGTCGTCCCACATCGTCAGTATTCCTCTCCCTCTTCGGGGCACTGGGCCGGCCGCTCCTGCGACAGCCAGATATCCACGCGTTCGCCCATCTGGATGCGGGCGCCGGGCGAGGGGGCCGGCTGCTGGCGCACGACGTAGGCCGTCAGCCGGTCGAAGACGGTATCGTCTTCCTCTATGCGGCCCAGCACCAGGTTGGCGCTGGTGAGCGTGAAGGCCGCCTCCTCGAAGGTCATGCACACCACGTTGGGTATCTCGACGGTGTTGGCGCCGCGCTCGGTGACCACCACCTCGATCTCGCTGCCCATCGGCACCTTGACGCCCTGCTTGAGGTCTTCTTCCGTGATTTTTTCGCCGTTGTAAAACAGGTACAGGATGGTGTTCGATTCCTGCTTCGGGTCGAAGACGCGCTCCTTCACCCGCGGTTTGAGGTAAAGGCGTTTGAGCTTGCGGGCGTACTGGTTGTAGTCGTACGAGCCCGCCAGCGTAGGCAACTGCACCATGTCGGGCTCTGACTTGGTGACGGTCAGGTAGATGGTGCGCCCTTCCTTGACGCGGCTCAGCGGCGTGGGGTTCTGTTCGAGCACGATGCCGGGCTCCTTGCCCACGATGAAGACCGAATCGGTGATGACCAGCTCGAAGTGGCGGGCTTTGGCCAACTCGCGCACCTCGTCGAGCGGCATGCCCGTAAAGTCGGGCACCTGCACCGACTCGCCCAGGCGCGTGTAGCAGGTCAGCCAGTAGAAGGTGAAGAAGCCCAGCAGGACGACCACGCCCACCATGGCCGCGAAGTTTTTCAGAAAAAACATGCTGGTGAGGAAAGCCCAGGCTTCGCGCCCCCACTTGCGGGCGCTGGCCCAGAAGGCTTCCAGATACCGGCGCAGTGCATTGTCGCTCATTTCGTGGCTTGGTTTGTTGTGGCGCTTGCGCGCAAATGCCGCATTTGCCGAAAGGCATACAAAGAAAACAAAAGCAAACAACAGCGCAGGCCGCCCGATTGTGCGCTCGGGCCTATGCCTGCTTCAGGTACTCGGGAATCCACACTACCATGCCGGCCTTCTCGCGCTCGGGCACCTTCCGGTCGAGCAGCTCGGCGGCGTAGCGGTGCAGGGCCTCGATGACGTCGCCGCCCTGGTCGAGGATGGCGCGCACGCGCGCGTCCGTCTCGACCAGCTCCATGACCTGTGCGCGCGTGGGCACCTCGTGCAGGCCGGCCAGCAGGCCGATGTGGTTGCCCGTGAGCACGCGGCTGTGGCGCACGTGCTCGGGCAGGCTCGGGTAGCCGATCACCATTTTGGTGACGGGCTGCACGATGGTATAGACGGCATCGCCCGAGGCGCGCACGTAGTAGGCCCGGCCCAGGCGCCCCATCAGGTCGATCTTGTGGGGGTCGATGCGGCCGCGCTCGTCCACCACCTCTTCAGAGATGTGCAGGCGCACCACCTCGCAGATGATCAGGTGGCCGGCGCCGCCATGCTCGCCCAGGGTGATGATGTCGCGCACCTTGCACTCGAGGTGGGCGGGGCTCTCCTTGACGCGGGGCGGCCGCACCACCTCGGAGGGGATGGGCGTGAGGCCCGACTGCTCGAACTCGCTCACCCCTGCCGGAAACTCGACGCTGCACACGGCCATCTGGCGTACGATGGCGTAGTTGACCATGTTGATCACGGCCTCGCCCGTGGCGCGGATGTTGTGCAGCGTGTCTTTGGTGGTGTTGTCGGTGACGCGCCTGTTGGAGCTGAACACCACGATGGGCGGGTTGGAGCTGAAGGCGTTGAAGAAGCTGTAGGGTGCCAGGTTGGGCCGCCCCTCGGCATCGATGGTGCTCACGAAGGCGATGGGACGGGGCGCAACCGTGCCCAGGATGAACTGGTGCAGATCGCGCGTGGCGATGGCTTTCGGATCGATGTGCAGCATGCGGGCTGGTGGTTTTGCGCGGCGAAGTTAAGGGAAAGCCGCGGGGTTGCGCGCTTGGGCGGCGCAGCGCGTGCCCAACCTCATCCTCGCGGAGTGCCCCATCTCATTTACCTTTGCGTCCATCATGATCGAAGCCCTGAAAGAGAACCCGCTGCTGCTCCTTTTCCTGACCATCGCCCTGGGCTACTGGGCGGGCAAGGTGCAGGTGCGCGGCCTGAAGATGGGTGTGGCAGCCGTGTTGTTCGTCGGCCTCGCCCTCGGCTCGCTCGACCCGGCCATGAAGGTGCCCGACGTGATCATCCTGCTGGGGCTGTCCATCTTCGTGTATACCATCGGCCTGAGCAGCGGCCCCGGCTTTTTCGCCACCTTCCAGCGGCGCGGCTTCCGCGATGTCTATTTCATGATCGCCATGCTGTGCGTGTATGCCCTCATCGCTTCGGGGCTGGCCTGGCTGTTCGGCTTCGATGCGGCCATCACCTCGGGGCTGGTGGCCGGCAGCTACACCAACACCCCTTCGCTGGCCGGGCTGCTCGACCTCATCAACAACACGCAGCCGGAAGGGGTGCGCGAGACGCTGAGCAACGAGGCGGTGGTGGGCTATTCCCTTTCCTATCCGATGGGCGTGCTGGGCGTCATGTTGGCCATACAGGCACTGGAACGCCTCATGAAAGTGGACTACCGCAAGGAAGAGGAAGCGCTGCAGGCATGGTATCCGGTGCGCGAGCGACTGGTGCGCCGCTCGGTCGAGGTGACCAACCCCGACGTGGTCGGCATGGAGCTGCGCGAGCTGTTCCACCGCTTCAACAAGCGGCTGGTGTTCGGCCGCATGGTGCGCCAGGGCGAGCAGCTGCTGCCCAATATGGATACGCGGCTGCAGCCGGGCGACCAGCTCGTGCTGGTGGGCAGCAAGAAGGTGGTGGACGAAGCCACCCGCCTGCTGGGCCGGCCACTCGACGTGGAGCTCAGCGCCGACCGCAGCATCTACGACGTGCGCCGTTTCTTCGTGTCGAACCCCGAGATAGCCGGCCAGACGCTGGCCTCCCTCAACCTGCCCGAGCGCTTCTCGGCCCTCATCACGCGCGTGCAGCGCGGCGACATCGACCTGCTGGCCAGTGGCGAGACGGTGCTGGAGCTGGGCGATCGCGTGCTGGTAGTGGCCCGCCGCAACGACCTGCCGCGTCTGGCGCGCTTCTTCGGCAATTCGTACGAGGCGCTTAGCCAGATCAATCTCTTGTCGTTCGGCAGCGGCATGGCACTGGGCCTGCTGCTGGGCATGGTCACCTTTTCGCTGCCGGGAGGTATACAGTTCAACCTGGGCTATGCGGGCGGGCCCCTCATCGTGGCCCTGCTGCTGGGCGCGCTGCGCCGCACCGGCCCCATCGTCTGGACGCTGCCCTACAGCGCCAACCTCACCCTGCGCCAGATCGGTCTGAGTCTCCTGCTGGCCGGCATCGGCATCCGGTCGGGGCACACCTTCCTGCTCACCATCACCGGCGGTGGGGGTGGGCTGCTCTTCCTGTGTGGCGCCATCATCGCCACGGTGGCGGCCGTGTGCACGCTGGTGGTGGGGCACAAGCTCCTGCGCATCCCGTTCACGCTGCTCACCGGCATGGTGGCCAACCAGCCCGCCATCCTCGACTTCGCCGTAGAACGCTCGGGCAACAAGCTGCCCACCATCGGCTTTTCGACCATGCTGCCCATCACCATGATCGTCAAGATCCTGCTGGCCCAGGTGTTGTTTATCTTGCTGTCGTGAGCAGGAAGGACATCGGCCCGCCCCACGACGCTGCATGTGATTGGCTATGGACAATAGACCATGGACAATGGAATTTCACATTGTCACTGCTTGCTCCGACGCTTGGGGTCGTTGCGGTGTTACGTGTCGCGCGCAAACACTCAATGCCTCAACCTTAATTTCCCGGACCACTTTGTCCTGGGGATACCCGAATTTCGCAGGGCAAGGCCGGCAGACGTTTACCAACCTCTGGAAGGTTCGCAAACGCCTGCTCTTCTCGACCTTTTTTCAGGCGACTTATCCTTTTCTCATGAATCACACTCCCTGGTTTTTCGCACAGGTGTACGAAGTGGTGCGCAAGGTGCCGCGCGGGCGCGTGACGACCTACGGCGCCATCGCGCGCTACCTGAGTGCCGGCTCGGCGCGGGCAGTGGGCTGGGCGCTCAACAAAAGCGGCCTGGACGACGTGCCGGCCCATCGCGTGGTCAACCGCAAGGGCGAGCTGAGCGGCAGGCTGCATTTCGGCGCGCCCGACCTCATGCAGCAACTGCTCGAGCAGGAGGGCGTGCGCGTGGAAGACAACCGCGTGGTCGAATTCGAGCGGCTGTTCTGGGATCCGTCCGTGGAGCTGGGGTATGAGGAAGAATGACGGAAAGATATACGCCGAACAAAGTGATTTGGGAAAAACCGGTATGGGGGAACGAGTGGGTAGTCCCGGACATTTTCAAAGAGGATTTGATGGTTGATGCTCGCTATCCCGATGGGTCGGGACAGGCTGCTCGCGTTGATACGCCGCCGCGGGCGGCGATGTTGAGA
>CAYNYN010000183.1:0-7454 GCA_964401445.1 uncultured Saprospiraceae bacterium
TCCATGCCTACGCCCGCGCGCTGGAGATGGCCGCTCCGACGGGCCTGAACCGGGGGCCCATCACCCGCATGGGGCTCTTCTGCATCGACCCCGTGCAGGTCGAAGCGCATACGGCCGGCGACCGGCTCCTGGTGCGGCTGCAGCCCGTGTGGATCGAGATCCGGCGCGATGACGCTACCTTCGACGCCTTCCTCGAAGCGGTGCTGGAGGTCATCGCACGCCCCCTCCCGCCGAAGGCCGCTCCGGACTGCCCGTGTTGTACCTATTCGAACCGGCGCCGCGCCCTGGCGCGCCGTATGTCCCACGCTCAACACCATCAGCCATGAACGACATCCCCGCCTGGCGCCTGTTCTGGGCCAAGACGGACAAGAATAATCCGAATTCGGCATGGACCCGCCCGCTCTGGGCACACCTGCTGGATGTGGCCCACACAGCCCTTTTGCTCTGGCAGTTTTTTCTGCCACACGAGCTGAAGCAGCGCATCGCTAGAGACCTCGGGCTCTCCCCAGAAGAGACCGGTTATGTGCTGAGCTTCTGGATCGGCCTGCACGACATCGGCAAGGCCATCCCGACGTTTCAAGCACTGCATCCTCCCTCTCGCGAAAAGCTCGAAGCGGCCGGCTTTCGGTTCGAGGGATTCAATGAACGCAAACACCACGGCCACGCCAGCATCGCGATCCTGGCCGGCTGGCTGTCACACCGGAAAGGCTCGCCCTTCTTCGAGCAGGTTGCGGCGTGGGTGGGAGCCCATCACGGGCGACTCTATGCCCGTCAGTACTGGGAAAACGACCTTTCGAACCCGGGCATCCTCGGAGACCAGAACTGGAAGGCGGCACGCCATGCTCTCCTCGATGCCCTCCACAAGGTCTGGTTCGCTCGCCATCCCGTCCAGGCATCCGTTGCCCCCCCTGGCCACCTCATGCCCACCTGGCTCCCCGCCTTCGGAGGCTGGGCCACACTGGCAGACTGGCTGGGCTCCATGGCTTCCTTTTTCCCACGCGATACCGGCACGGACCTCATGGCCTACCTGGAGAAAAGCCGCCGGGGAGCGGAACAGGCGCTTCGCAGCGCCGGCTTCGAACGACAGGCCCACTTGCACTACCCGGGCTTCGAAGCCCTTTTCCCGTTTGCTCCCAACCCCATGCAGGAAGCCCTGGTCCAGATGCCCCTGCCGGAGAAGGGAGCCCCTTCACTGGTCCTCGTCGAGGGTCCGACGGGAGAAGGCAAAACCGAAGGCGCTTTTGCTCTGACGGCACGGCTACAAGAACATACCCGGGGCAGCGGTCTCTATACAGCCATGCCCACCCAGGCCACCAGCGACGGGCTGTTCGAACGCACGCTAAACTTTCTACAAAAGGCCCACACCGGAACGGCCAACTTTCGGCTGGTACATGGCAATGCCGACCTGTCCCCCGATCAGGAGAATCTGATCGGCGAGGTGGAGGATCTGGATGCACTCTTCGACCAGGACGATCAGAACGGCCCTGAACGGACTGAAGGGATGGTTCGCACGCTGACGTGGTTTCTCCCACGCAAACGCAGCCTGCTGGCCCCCTACGGCCTGGGCACCGTCGATCAGGCCTTCCTCGGTGTACTTTACGCCCGGCACTTCTTCCTGCGCCTGTTCGCCCTCAGCGGCAAGACGGTCCTGTTCGACGAGGTGCATGCCTACGATCTGTACATGCAACACCTCTTCGTGCGGCTGCTGCGTTGGCTGCATGCCCTCGGCTGCCATGTCATTCTTCTTTCGGCCACGTTGCCGGCCCGCTTCCGGGAAGCCTGCTTCAAAGCCTGGGGTGACGCCGCGCCGGAAAATGACATCTCCCCCGCATCCGTTCCCTACCCGGCGATCTGGCAGGTACAGAACGGAAAGGCCACGCTGTACCGAGGCGGATTCCCCACGCGATGGATGCAAAAGGCGCGGCTGATCCGTTTCACGCCGGATCCGGAGGAGGTTGCCCGCAAGGCCGTCGCGGCCTACGAGCAAGGGGCCGTCGTGCTCGTCATCTGCAACACCGTACGACGCGCTCAGGCCATCTTCCAGGCGCTACCTGAAGAGGTACGTGCTCAGACCAAAGACGTGATGCTCCTGCATGCCCGGTACCGGTTCGGGCAGCGTAAGGCACAACAGGACAGGGTTCTCGAGCGCTTCGGCAAGAAGCGCCCGAGCGGGCGCGGCGCCATCCTCGTCGCCACCCAGCTGGCCGAGCAGTCGCTCGACCTCGACGCCGATGTGCTCTTCACTGACCTCGCTCCGATCGATCTGCTACTCCAGCGGGCCGGACGCCTGCACCGGCACCTGGAGCTTCGTCCTTCCGAAGAACGGCCGGAAGGCTACCGCGTGCCCATGGTCTACTGGCTCTGCCCCGAAGCCGATCCCGGATGCCTGCCCGACCTCAGCGACATCGGTATCCGGGTCTCGCGCTATACGGTCTACGCGCCCGCGATTGCCTGGAAGACCTGGGCCGTGCTGAAAGACCTTGACGAATGGCACCTGCCCGTCGACTACCGCACACTCATTGAAGCCGTCTATGCCGACGATCAGCAGGCACCTGAAGGACTCTCCGACGAAGGCTTAAAGCAGTGGGAACAGGCCATACAGACCGTCGGCAAAATGGAAAAGGAGGCTAAAAACGAAGCCTTCCGCCAGCTCATCCCTGAACCCACCCGCCGGGGACTACGCAAGCTGTTGGACCCCGACCGGCGCACCCTGGCCGACGAGGACGACGATGAGGCCCATCCTTCGCAGCGCGTCCTGACCCGCCTGGGTGCGGAGAGTGCCGAGGTGGTGGTGCTCTTCACCGGAACCAGCGGCAACCTCTATCTCGATCCGGCCTGCACGGAGCCGGCACCGCTGTCCGTGCCCACGGGGCGTAAAGACCTGCCGGTGGAGAGCGTACGCGCCCTGCTCCAGAACGGGGTGCGCATCAGCTACGAGGACATCGCGCAGGCGCTCCGGGAGCGAGATGAGACCGAACTCCCCGAACCCTGGCGCCAGGCTGCCGCCCACACGCCGGCCCTGCAACATCGCCACCCGCTGGTCCTTACCGAGGGGAAGGCCGACGTGGCCGGCTACCGCATCACCGAAGATGCCGAGCTGGGCATCTGTATCGAGCGAGTTAAAAAATAGGTCGGGGGCCCGAGACCCCCGCCCCCTTCCCCCTCCGGACTCGTCATCCTGTATCCTTCCCGTTCCTAAATCTGTCAGACCAACATGCCTTCCTTCAACCTGATCCATGAACCCTGGCTGCCGGTGCTCGATGCGGAAGGCCAGCGCCACGAGGTGGGTCTTCGTGACGCGCTGGTCAACGCCCACCAATGGCGCGAAGTCTATACGGACAACCCCATCGAGACGGCGGCGCTGAACCGACTACTCCTGGCTATTGTCATCGACGGCTTCCTGCCGCACACGGACGAGGACGCCTGGTGGAACCGCTGGGAGGCCGGCCGCTTCGACGAACATGCCGTCGATGCCTACTTCGACGACCCCGTGCGAGCGGACCGGTTCGACCTGCTGCATCCCGAGCGCCCGTTCTACCAGCACCCGGAGCCGCTGGCGAAAGATCCTGCGCCGCTGAGCAAGCTGTTTCACGCCGAGGCCAGCGGCAACAACGCCACGCTGTTCGGACACGAGGTGGATGCCTTCCCCCGTCCCCGATCGCTGGCCGAGACGGCCCGCGCCGTGGTCTGCACGCAGGCAGCCGCCCTGGGCGGCGGGGTGTCGAAGCCGTTCAACTTTTCCCATGCCCCGCTCGTGGGTGGTGCGGTCTTCTGGATCCGGGGACGTTCCCTCTTTGAAGCCCTGCTGCTCAACGCCTCCCCCGAGCCCGAAGCCCGCATGATGCTGCACGAAAACGACGACCCCGGGTGGCCGCCGGCCTGGGAACGCCCGCTGCCCAAAATCCATGCGCGGCGCCCGGTGCACGGCTACCGGGACTACCTGACGTGGCAGGCTCGCCGCCTGACGCTGGTCACCGAGACCCACCCCGGCGGAGAGACGGTCGCCACGGGCGTTTACATCACCCAGGGGGACAAGGACGACCCGCCCGTTCAGAATGACCCGCTGATGGCTTCGGCCGTCTCGAAAACCGGGGGCGTCTTCCCCTACGGCCTCCGGGCCGACCGGGCCGTATGGCGCGATGCGGACACGCTGTTCAAGCTCCTGCGGCCCGGCGAAGGCGGCAGCCCCCGCACGTTCTCGTGGCTCCGCGAGGTGCACCGCCTCACGGGCATCGACCACTATGCCGTAGATGTGTTCGGACTCATCAACGACCAGGCCAAGGTCGAGATGTGGCGGCATGAGCAGATGCCCGTCTTCCCCGCCCTGCTCGCCGATGCGACGGACGAAGGCCATCCGATCCACCAGATCCAGGGTGCGCTCGATCTCGCCAACGAGCAACGGGACATCCTGAACAGGGCGCTACGCACCACTGCGGCCTTCCTGCTCGCTCCCCCGAAGCCCGGCACGAACGACGCGCCCGACGCCGATCCGAAAGCCATTACTGCCCTGGTCGAGACACTCGGCGTCGAGCCTTCTTTCTGGGCAGCCCTGGAACCCCACTTCCACGCCTTCCTGGCCCGGCTGGCCGAGCACGCCACGGCCACTTACGACACCCGCCAGGCCATCCTCTGGGAGTGGGCGGCAATCGTCTATGAGGCCGCCCGGGAGGCGTTCCGGGCCGCTACCGCCCACCTCGACCGGGATGCCCGGCAACTCCGCGCCGTGGCCGAAGGAACGCGCCGCCTCATGCGTCCCAGAGCCTTTCGCGAACACCTTCAAACCCTTACCACGGAGGAAGCATGACTGCTGAAACCACCACAACCCAACCCGCACGCTTCCAGGGAGCCGATTTCGTTACCTACCTGAAGCACTTGGCCCATCGGGCCGAAGCGGGGGACAGCACCGCCCGCGCACGGCTGGCCCGCCTGCGCCGCACCCTCACAGGACGAACGCTCACGTACAACGGCCTGAGTGAGGTGGGCGACCACCTTCCTGAGAACCTGCACGATGACGATCTGGAAACCTACCTCCTGGTGGCGGCGCTGTTCGCCCTCAATTCTGGAACCGTAAGCCCCGGAGAATCCCTGGGTGCCACCCTGCGCCGCCTGCGTGCCGAACTCTCCGCCGGCGCCGAGAGCCTGGACCGCCGCGTGACGGCCCTGCTCGACGCCGACGCCGGGGACCTGCCCTACCGGCTCCGACAGCTCGTGCAGCAACTGGACTCCCGAGGCCTCACCCCGGACTACCTCCGCCTGCTGAACGATCTGCTGGCCTGGGACCACCCGCGCCGCTTCGTGCAGCGTCAATGGGCCCGTGACTACTGGGTGGGATGACCGACCTGCCCCGATGATTCACGCAACGACCTTTCACACACCATCTGTTCACCCCTTAACCCTTCTAGGACGCCATGAAGATCGAACTCCACATCCTGCAGAACTTCCCCCCGGCCAACCTGAACCGGGACGACACGGGCTCGCCGAAAGACTGCGAATTCGGCGGCGTGCGACGGGCCCGTATCTCGTCGCAATGCCGCAAGCGGAGTTTCCGCACCTCCCCGGTTTTCCGGGAAACGCTTGGCGAAAACATCGCCATTCGTACCAAGCAGAGCGACAAACCCCTGGCCAAACGCCTCGTCGAAAAGCACGGCTTCGACGAGGACGAGGCCCGGAAGCTGGCCCGGGGGCTGGTGGGCAAGATGCTCGGATGGGACGAGGCCAAGCAATGCACGAAGGTGCTCTTCTACGTCGGCTACGACGAACTCGACCGGCTGGCCGAGCTTATCCACGAACACGTCGATACGCTCCGGGAGACCCTCCAGGCCATAGAGGCCCTGGGAGACGATGCCTCCAAGAAAGAGCGTGAGGCCGCCGAGAAGGCGTATGACACGGCCCTGGGCGAACTGGTCAAGGCCTTCACGAAAGAAACGCGGGACCACATCCGCGCCGTCGACATCGCCCTCTTTGGTCGAATGCTGGCCGAAGTGCCGGGCATGAACATCGACGCTGCCTGCCAGGTGGCCCACGCCATCTCCACGAACAAGGTGGACATGGACTTCGACTACTTCACCGCCGTGGACGACCTCAACCCGAAGGAGGAGACCGGCGCCGGCATGATCGGCACGACGGGTTTCAACTCGGCCTGCTTTTACAGCTACGCGCTCATCGACGCCGACCAGCTGGCCGCCAACCTGAACGGGGATCGGGCGCTGGCCGTCGAGGGCATCAAGGCTTTTCTGAAGGCGGCGCTCCAGGCCATCCCGACGGGCAAACAGAACAGCTTCGCCGCCCAGACGCCGCCGTCGCTCTTCATGGCCGTCGTGCGCGAGAACGGCGCCATGCCCTGGTCGCTGGCGAACGCCTTCGTCGAGCCGGTGCGGGGGCCGCGCCGCGAAGGGGACCCCGGCCTGGTGGAGGCCTCCGTCCGCGCCCTGGACGAGCACTGGGCCAGCCTGGCGGACATGTACGGCACCGAGGGTGCGCACTGCTTCGTCAAGGTGGCCCGCGACGTGGATGTGCTCGAACACCTGGCCGGCGCACGGGTCGAGACGGTCCGGGCCGTGATCGACGCTGTGGTCGAGAAGCTGGCTCCGTGGAGCCGGGAGGTGGCGGCATGACGTACACGCTGCTCCTGCGGCTGGCGGCCCCCCTGCAGGCCTGGGGGCTCCAGAGCCGCTTTTCCATCCGCGACACCGCCCGCGAACCGACCAAGAGCGGCGTCCTCGGGCTGGTGTGCGCCGCCCTCGGGCGCCCGCGCCATGTCGCTATCGACGACCTCCGTGCCCTCCGCCTGGCCGTCCGCGTCGACCGGGAGGGCCTCGTGCGCCGCGACTTCCACACGGCCCAGAATGTGCTCATCGCCAGCAACACGGCGCGGCAGATCGAGCGCGGCCGACCGAAGCTCAAGGACACCGAACCCTCGGTGCGCTACTACCTGGCCGATGCCTGGTTCACGGTCGCCCTCGCCGGTTCGGATCGCAATCTGCTTCAGGCCATCGACGCGGCCCTGGGGGCGCCTCGCTGGCCCCTTGCCCTCGGGCGCAAGGCCTGTGTTCCGGGCTGGCCCGTGCGGATCGTGCAGGAGGACGGCACCCCCCTCGGCCCGCTTCCGGGCGAGCCGCTCGATGTGCTCCGTGCCTTCCGCGACCCCCTCGGGGATGACGCGCCGACGGCCCCCGAGGACGGATGGCGCTTCGTCCTCGATGCCGACGTGCTCCACCCGGCCCTGCGCGTGGCGCAGATCCGAATGCAGCCCGACGACCCGCTCTCGTTCCACAACCGGCGGTTCCTGCCCCGGCGGGTCGTCGTCGGCTTTGCCTCCCCGACCGGGGACGCCGGCGGGTCCAGAGAATGAAGCCCTCGCAGCAAAACGATATGGATTCATGTACCTGAGCCGACTTTTCCTCAACCCGCGCAACCCCGGCGCCCGGCGCGATGCCGCCCGGCCCTACGAGCTC
>CAYNYN010000184.1:0-5160 GCA_964401445.1 uncultured Saprospiraceae bacterium
ACATTCCGTCGGCGGCGTGCGCTCCACTGCCGGCTGGTAGAGGCGCAGCAGCTGACCGACGCGGTCTTTGAGTTCGGCGCGGTTGACGATGAAGTCGAGGAAGCCGTGTTCGAGCAGGAACTCGGACGTCTGGAAGCCTTCCGGCAAATCGCGCTTGATGGTCTCGCGGATGACGCGCGGCCCGGCAAAGCCGATGAGGGCCCTGGGCTCGGCCATGTTGATGTCGCCGAGCATGGCATAGGAGGCCGTCACACCGCCGGTGGTCGGGTCGGTCATGAGCGAGAAATAGGGCACGCCGGCCTTGGCCAGCTCGGAAAGGAGGGCCGAGGTTTTGGCCATCTGCATGAGCGAGAAAGCGGCTTCCATCATGCGCGCACCGCCCGACTTGCTGATGATCATGAGCGGGATGCGGTGCTCCATGCAGTATTCGATTGCGCGCGCGATCTTTTCACCCACCACCGAGTTCATCGAACCGCCGATGAAGCTGAAATCCATGGCGGCGATGACGATGGGCAGGCCGTGCACCTTGCCTTTGGCCACGCTGATGGCCTCGTTGAGGCCGGTCTTCTTGCGCGCCTCTGCCAGGCGCTCCTTGTACGATTTGAGGTCGGTCCATTCGAGCACGTCCTTCGCCACCAGATTGTCCCACATCAATTCGTATTGCTCCTTGTCGAACAACAGGTCGAAATATTCGCGCGAGCCGATGCGGACGTGGTAGTCGCACTTGGGGCATTTGAAGTAGTTCTCCCGCATCTCCTTCGAGGTGGTCGTGGTGCCGCATTGCTTGCAATGGAACCACAGGCCGTCGGGAGCTTCTTTTTTGTATTTGGTCGCGGTCTGGATGCCGTCCTTCAATCGCTTGAACCAGCCCATGAAGCCACTTTTTGTTTTGAAAATCAGCGCACTGCATTTCGGCGCGCGGCAAAGATACGGCGCTCGGCTGCGCCGCCAAAGGAAAGCCGGCAAAGGAAGCGGCACAGGCCGATCCGATTCCGGGATTCCACTGTTCAAAACCGCGGCCTCAGACGCAGAGTACCACAGTTTTTTCTGCCACACAGTTTCCCGGAGTATCCACAGAAGGTCACCAAGTCTGGCATCAATCCAAGGAAGGATACTTCCAGCCCTTTACCGTCTCGATGAAGGCGCGCACCCCCTCGAGCGGCGTGTCGGGATAGACGCCATGGCCCAGGTTGGCGATGTGGCGCGTGCCGAAGGCCCGCAGCATCTCTTGCGTGGCACGGGCCACCTGCTCCGGGGGCGCATACAGCGCGCAGGGATCCAGATTGCCCTGCAGGGCCACCTGCGGCCCCACCTGCGACCGGGCGAAATCGGGCGCGACGGTCCAGTCGAGGCCCAGCACGTGGGCACCCGTATGGGCCAGCTCGCCCAAGGCAAACCAGGCCCCCTTGGAAAAAACGATCACCGGCACGAGGGGCGCGAGCGCCTGCACGATGCGCTCGATGTACGGCACGGCAAAGGCGCGGTACTGCTCGGGACCAAGCGCACCGGCCCACGAGTCGAACACCTGCACGATCTGCGCGCCGGCTGCCACCTGTCGCTTCAGGTAGGCGATGCTGGTCTCCGTGATGCGGTCGAGCAGGCTGTGTGCCATGCCGGGGTTGCGGTAGAGCACGGCCTTGGCCTTCGAGAAGGTCTTGCTGCCCTGCCCCTCGATCATGTAGCAGAAGATGGTCCAGGGCGCGCCGCAGAAGCCGATGAGGGGCACGCGACCGGCCAGTCGCTGCCGCACCAGACGCAAGGCCTCGTACACGTAGTCGAGCCGCTCGGCGGCGGCATCGCCACTGAGCAGCGCCTCCACATCCGCCTCGCTTTCGATCGTCTTCGGGAAGCGGGGCCCCTGCTTTTCGATCAGCTCGTAGGGCAGGCCCATGGCCTCGGGGATGACGAGAATGTCGGAAAAGATGATGGCCGCATCGACGCCGAGGGCATCCACCGGCTGCAGGGTGGCTTCGGCGGCCATCTCGGGGCTGCGCACCAGGTTGACGAAAGAACCGGCCTCGGCGCGCAACGCGCGGTACTCGGGCAGGATGCGACCAGCCTGGCGCATCATCCATACGGGCGGGCGCGGCACCGACTCGCCCCGGGCCACGCGCAACAACAAATCGTTCTTCAATTCCATGGCGCAATGATAAGGCAGTCCACCGCCCAGGCCCTCCAGCGTGCAGGAGAATTGACCGGATTTTTACCGTGTTTCGAAAAAGGACGATGGACGATGGCGGTTACGTGACACGTGACGTCGTGACGCGTGACGTCGTCCATCATAGATGGTGCATCGTCCATAGTCCATTGTCCATTGTCTATCGTCGGGAGCGCAGCGAGTCCCTCAAATCCTCTTTGAAAATGTCCGGGACTACCACTCGTTCCCCAATGCCGGTGTTTTCCCAAACCACTTTGTTTTGGGTATAACAGAACTCGTCTTTCCTTTTCTTTGCGAAAAATTTCGCCCATGTCACAGGTCAAGCCCTACGAGGCCGAAGGAAGCAAGAAGGAACAGGTGTCGCGCATGTTCGACCGCATTGCGCGCAAGTACGATCTGCTCAACCGCGTGTTGTCGCTCGGCATCGACGTGTGGTGGCGGCGCAAGGCCATCGGCCTGCTGAAGCCGCACCGACCCCAGCGGCTGCTCGACGTGGCCACGGGCACGGCCGATGTGGCCATCGAGGCGGCACGCCAGCTCAAGCCCGAGCAGATCATCGGCGTGGACATATCGAAGGAGATGCTGGCCATCGGGCGACAGAAGGTGGCCCGAAAGGGGCTTGCCGAGCTCATCACGCTCGAAACGGGCGACTCCGAGGCACTGCGCTTCGAGGACGCTTCGTTCGACGCCGTCACGGTGGCTTTCGGCGTGCGCAACTTCGAAAATCTGGAGGCGGGTCTGTGCGAGATGGCGCGCGTGCTGCGTCCGGGCGGGCAGGTCGTGATCCTCGAGTTTTCGAAGCCGCGCCTGTTCCCGTTCAAGCAGATCTACCACTTCTACTTCCGCAACCTGCTGCCCTTCATCGGGCGGGTGACCAGCAAGGATCCGAAGGCCTACGAATACCTGTATCGCTCGGTCATGGCCTTCCCCGACGGGCCCGATTTCGAGCGCATCCTCGAAAAAACGGGCTTCGTGCATCCGAAAACCATTCCGCTGACGTTAGGCATCTGTTCCATCTACACGGCCACGCGCGCCGGCGAGGGTTGAGCCACGCTGGCACGATT
The DNA here is from genome assembly GCA_964401445.1 of uncultured Saprospiraceae bacterium. GTDB lineage: Bacteria > Bacteroidota > Bacteroidia > Chitinophagales > Saprospiraceae > WFYJ01. The sequence goes on from CAYNYN010000184.1 coordinate 3,223, forward strand.
CTGGAACGACGTATCTTGCCGACTGAAAACAAGCGACATGCACATTCGACCCATTGCTCATCTGATCACACTCGCGCTGCTTTGCGTGTCGGTAGCCGGCACGGCCCAGACCGCCCGCGGCAACTACAACTTTCTGGACTTCCAGCAGAAGCCCTATTACTTCGGCATCACGCTGGGCTACAACACCTCCGATTACAAGATTGCGCGCTCGCGCAATTTCATCCAGAACGACACCATCCAGCTCGTGCAGTCGGTCACGGGGCCGGGCTTCAACCTGGGCATCGTGACCAACCTGAAGCTGGGTCGCTACTTCGACCTGCGCTTCCTGCCCACCCTGTCGTTTGCCGAAAGGCGCATCGAATACGGCGCCACCAGCAACAAGGTGCCCTACGCCCGCCGCATCGAGTCGGTATTCGTGGAGATGCCCTTCCACATGCGCTACAAGTCGGAGCCCTACCGCGACATGCGGATGTTCGTCATCGCCGGCGTGAAGTACAGCTTCGACGTGGCCAGCGACTCGCGCGCGCGCCAGGCCGAAAATCTGGTCAAGGTGGCGCCCACCGACTTCGCCGTGGAGATCGGCGGCGGCGTGCAGTTCTTCTTTCCGTTCTTCATCTTTTCGCCTGAGATCAAGTTCTCGCACGGTCTGGGCAACATCCTGATTTTCGACCCCTCGCTGCCCGAAGCTTCCGTGCTCGAGAAGGTGCTCTCGCGCACGTTCACGCTGTCGCTCCACTTCGAGGGCTGACGGGAAGGCGGTTCCTCCTTTTTCAAACCGCAGCTTTTCTTTCACAGAGATTCACAGAGGAAACACAGCGTTCCACCGAATTGCCGCAAAGGGGCGTATCAACACCGAGCGAGCGCCCCCATTGGGGTAGCGAGTCTCAACCATCATACCCTGCCGCCGGGGAAGCGCCGTTCGAGCACCTTTTGCACCTCGCTGAAAAAGATCAGAAACTCCTCTTCGAGCAGTGCCCGCTGGGCAATCAGCGAATCGACGGCGCCCTCCAGCCATTCGGGTCGCGAGACGTAGCGCTTCATCCGTTCGAAGACGTGGCGCATGCCTTCCAGCGTGCGGTAGCGCCGCAGCCAGTCGTCGGCCACCATCAGGTCGAGCCGTTCCTGCAGGCGCGGCGGCATGAGGTGGCGGTGGCGCAACAACACCTCGTAGGCCCTCGAGGCAAAATCCTCGATGGGCATTTGCGCAAAGCGGGACCAGTTTTGCGAAAGCAAAAAGTCGTAGTACACGTCCACGAGCACGGGCGCGTACTTGTGGTGGCGGGCATGGAGGCGGCGCGTGGCCTGCCGCACCAGCGGGTGGTTGTCGGTATAGCGGTCGATGAAGCGATGCATGCGGATGCCGCGCTGTACGGCCTCGGGCAAGGTGGCCACCACGCGGTTGGGCACGAAGTCGGCCATGAAGTTGCCGACCATGAGGGCCTCGTCGTGGGCCGACAGCAGCAGATGGGCCAGAAAGTTCATCGGGTGGGCAGTGTGGTCTCGCCCAGCTCGAGGATTTTGGCAAACTCCGCGGGCGTGACGGGTGAAACGGACAGACGCGAGTTGCGCACCAGCTGCATCTGGCTCAGCTCGGGCGTCTGCTTGATCAGCTTGAGCGGCACGGGCTTGTTGAGCTTTACCACCGGCTCGATGTCCACGGCCGACCAGTCGCCCTTTTCGGCCGTCGGGTCCGGGTAGGCCTCCCGGATGACGCGGGCCACACCCACGATCTCGAGCCCCTTGTTGCTGTGGTAGTAGAGCACCAGGTCGCCCTCCTTCATGGCCCGCATGTTGTTGCGCGCCTGGTAGTTGCGCACGCCGTCCCACATCGTTTTGCCGTCGCGCACCAGATCGTCGAAGCTGTACACGTAGGGCTCGGATTTCATCAGCCAGTAGTTCATCGGTTTGCTTATTGAGTCAACTGAAAAATGGTTGAGG
>CAYNYN010000184.1:5260-7426 GCA_964401445.1 uncultured Saprospiraceae bacterium
AGGATTTGCCTCGCGCAAAGACGCAAAGACGCAACGATACGCAACGCTTTTTTCACTCTTCTCTCCTCACTCCTCTCTGTCTCTCCGTCACTCTTTCTCTCCGTCACGGAAACACCTCCGCCGCCATTTGCATCGCTTCGAGGAACGCCTCCTTGTCGATGCCCGTCTCCTCGCCGATCTCCTCGAAGTACAGGATCAGGTTTTCCATGGGCATGTTGCCCGTGAGGTCGTCCTTGGCCATGGGGCAGCCGCCATAGCCTTTGATGGCGCCGTCGAAGCGCCGGCAGCCACTGCTCCAGGCCGCCTCGACTTTCTCGCGCCAATTGTGTGGCTGGGTGTGGAAGTGGGCACCCAGCTCGATGCCGCGCGGCGCGTAGTAGGGCACCAGGTTCGAGAACAGGTAGGTGATGCTCTCGGGCGTGGCCACGCCGATGGTGTCGCTCAGTTGCAGGATGCGGATGCCCATGGCCACCAGCTCGTCCACCCACTTCATCACGATTTCGGCGTTCCAGGGGTCGCCATAGGGGTTGCCGAAGCCCATGGAGAGGTACACCACCAGCTGCTTGTCGTAGCGCTCGCAGATCTCCTGGATGGCCGACACCCGCCCCAGCGACTCCTCGATGGTGGCGTTGGTGTTGCGCAGCTGGAAGGTCTCCGACACGCTGAAGGGGTAGCCCAGATACGTGATCTCGTCGAACTGGACGGCATCGGTGGCGCCGCGCACGTTGGCCACGATGGCCAGCAGCCGCGTCCGGGTGCCGCTCAGGTCGAGGCGGCGCACCACCTCGGCCGTGTCGCGCATCTGCGGGATGGCCTTGGGCGAGACGAAGCTGCCGAAGTCGATGGTGTCGAAGCCCACGCGCAGCAACTGGTTAATGTAACGGGCCTTGGCCTCGGTGGGGATGAAGGTCTTGATCCCCTGCATGGCGTCGCGCGGACATTCGATGAGTTTGATCATGGCATTGGGTTGGGTGTGGGCAAATATAGGCAAGAGCCCGTCCCTTCACATCTGCCGGCGGAGCATTGACACCTGCCTTACAATTGGCCGTGCCTGCGCCACTCGGCTATGCATTTCTTGCTACCTTCAAAATCCGAAAAACGACTTTACCGGATGACCCAACACCTGCTTTTCCGTTTATGGCCATTGGCCATCCTGCTGTTCATGGCAGCAGACGGGTATGCCGCCTACGGCCCCCCGTCGTGTACCTACCTGCTCACGCCCACCAACGGCTCCACCAATGTGCCCGTGACGACCGGTCTGGAGTGGGCCGCCGAGGCCACGGCCACAGGCTACATCCTGAGCGTGGGTAGCTGCAGCGGCTGCACCGACATCCTGCCGCCCACCGACGTGGGCAGCGCGACCACCTACGCCTTCAGCAACAATCTGCCGTGTGCCACCACCATCTACGTCACCATCGTGCCTTACAACGCCTTTGGCGCCGCCACCGGCTGCAGTGAGGAGACGTTCATGACCGAGACCGTGCAGGTGACCATTACTCCTCCGGCGCCGGCAGTATGTCTGGGCCAGAGCGTCCAGTTGACGGCCAGCGGCGGCATCAGCTATCAGTGGTCGCCCTCCCTGGGCCTGAGCAACACCGGCGTGCCCAATCCCATCGCTGCACCGCCGGCCACCACCACCTACACCGTCACCGCCACCAACGCCCATGGCTGCACCGGTACGGGCAGCGTCACCGTGACCGTGTGGGATCTGCCGTTCCCACAGGTCAGCGTCCAGGACGAGAGCTGCTACCAGTGCGCCGACGGGCAGGCCTCGGCCAATCCCGCCACCGGCCAGCCGCCCTACACCTATGCGTGGAGCACGGGCGCCACCACACCCGCCATCACGGGACTGGCCCCCGGCACCTACAGCGTCACCGTCACCGATGCAAACGGTTGCACGGCCAGCGAGACCTTCGAAGTGCAGCCCTACGTGTGCCCGGTCATCACGGCCAACCTCCAGATCACCCACGAGTCCTGCTACCAGTGCGCCAACGGGGCCATCGCGGCCAACCCCACCGGCGGCACCCCGCCCTACACCTTCGCATGGTCCAACGGCAGCACAGCGCCCACCATCCACGACCTGGCACCGGGCAGCTATGCCGTGACCATCACCGATGCCGCCAACTGCTCCATCGTCGACATCGCGGTCGTCAACCCCTTCATCTG
>CAYNYN010000185.1:0-2726 GCA_964401445.1 uncultured Saprospiraceae bacterium
GCTTCACCCAGCTTGCGCAAAATGCGATAGAACAGCAACGGATCTGCTTCGGGCACGAACAGGGCTGTCGCCGGCTCGTGCTCCAGTACGTGCGCGTCGAGCTGATCCCGTTCGGACGGGGCGATGTAGGGTGGATTGCTCACGATGAGGTCGAACTCGGGTAAAGCCGTCCAGCCTGCCTCATCGCGCACGTCCATTTGCCGAAAGGCGACGTCCACCCCCAGCCGACCGGCATTGCGCCGGGCTACGTCCAACGCCTTCTCCGACAGGTCGATGGCATGAACCGTCCAGTCCGGCCGCTCGCGTGCCAGGGCCACCGCGATACAGCCGCTGCCCGTGCCGACGTCGAGCACGCGCACGCCACGTTTTTTGGCGAAAGCCGGATGATGCAATACCTCGTAGACGAGTTCTTCCGTTTCGGGGCGCGGGATCAGTACGTCGGGTGTGACCTCGAGCATGTAGCCGTAGAAGGGCGCCCAGCCCGTGACGTATTGCACGGGCTCGCCGGCCAAAAGGCGGTTCATGATCTCGTCGAGAAGGGCGTGCTCTTCGGCCGTGGGGACATCGGCATCGCTTTTTTCCTGGAAGACGTCTTCGCGCACCGCACGCACGATTCCTTCGGCCTCGCGTGGCCCCACCACGGGTGCAAGGCGCTCGGCCATCGAGGCCCAGACGTCGCCGAAACTGCGGGGAGTGCTCATGACAGGCGGTTTTTGTAGTCTTCGTAGCCGAAACGGCGCACGACTTCGAGCTGACCGTCGGTGTGCAGGATCGCGATATCCGGATGGCGCACGCCGTTGAACATGGTCGTTTTCACCATGGTGTAGTGGATCATGTCTTCGAAGACGATCTTGTCGCCGACCTTCAGCGGCCGGTCGAAGCTGTACGCGCTCATGAAATCGCCGGCCAGACAGCTCACCCCACCCATCCGGTACAGATGGTCGCCGGGCTGGGGCTCGAGCCGTGCGCCCACGATGCGCGGCTTGTAGGGCATCTCGAGGGTGTCGGGCATGTGTGCCGTAAACGACACGTCGAGGATGGCGGTGTGCACGCCGTGGCTCTCGTGGATGTCGAGCACGGTGGATACGAGCGTGCCGGTCTCCCAGGCGATGGCAGAGCCCGGCTCGAGGATGACGTCCACGCCCCATTTTTCGCGAAAGCGGCGCAACAGCTCGATGAGGTGCGCTACGTCGTAGCCCTTGCGCGTCATGAGGTGGCCGCCTCCCATGTTGACCCACTTGACGTGTGGCAGCAGGTGGCCGAAGCGTGCTTCGAAGGCCTCGAGCACGCGTGCCAGCGACTCACTGGTCGACTCGCACAGCACGTGAAAGTGCAGGCCTTCCACCCCATCGGGCAGGCCATCCTCGAGCCGGTAGGCCGGCTCGCCGAGGCGCGACTCGGGTGCTGCCGGATTGTACAGGGCCACCGCCACGTCGGACCAGCCCGGATTGACGCGCAGCCCCACCGACACGGGCGGGTCGGCCTGCGACCACATGGGCCGGAAGCGTTCGAGCTGCGCCACCGAGTTGAACACCAGATGGCTCGAGTAGCGCAGGATTTCTTCGAATTCGTCTTCGCGATAGGCTACGGCGTAGGTGTGGGCCTTGCACCCCATCTCCTCGAAGATCAGACGGGCTTCGTTGAGCGAGCTGGCCGTCGCCCCGGAGAGGTATTCGTACACCAGTGGGAAAACGCGCCACATGGCGAAGCCCTTCAGCGCCAGAATGATGTGCGCGCCGCTTTCTTCCTGCACCCTGCCGATGAGCTCGAGGTTGCGGCGCAGCAGCTTCTCTTCCAGCACGAATGCGGGCGAAGCTACCTTCGCCGGATCGATGTCATACATGAGTTTGGTCCGTTTTTTCGGCAAATGAGCGGATCACTTCCCGCAGGGCCGCCAGGCGGGTGAGCAGGGGCTCCAGCCGGTCGAGGTGCAACATGTTGGCACCGTCGGAAAGGGCCGTCTCGGGCGCCGGGTGGGTTTCCATGAAGAGGCCATCGGCACCGGTGGCGATGGCGGCCCGGGCAATGGTCTCGATCAGTTCGGGGTTGCCGCCGGTGACGCCGCTGGTCTGGTTGGGGCGCTGTAGCGAATGCGTGCAATCGACCACGACGGGGCAGCCATGGGCCTGCATGATCGGCACACTGCGAAAATCGACGACCAGGTCCTGGTAGCCGAAAAAGGTGCCGCGCTCCGTGAGCCAGACGCAGTCGTTGCCGCTATGGCGCACCTTGTCGGCTGCAAACCGCATGGCCTCCGGACTGACGAACTGGCCCTTCTTGATGTTGACCACCTTGCCCGTGCGGGCGGCAGCCACCAGCAGGTCGGTCTGACGGCAGAGAAAGGCCGGTATCTGCAGGACGTCCACCACCTGGGCCGCCCAGCCGGCTTCCGCCTCGGTGTGGATGTCGGTGGTCACGGGTATGCCGAATTCGGTACGCACGGCTTCGAGGATGCGCAGCGCTTTTTCCTCGCCAATGGTGGTGAAGGAATCCAGGCGCGAGCGGTTGGCTTTCTTGTACGAGGCCTTGAAAATGTAGGGGATGCCGAGCCGGTCGGTTATGTGCAACACCCGCTCGGCCACGCGAAAGCACAACTCTCTCGACTCGACGGCACAGGGACCTGCGATCAGGAAAAACTGCCCGCGCTCGGTATGCCGGATGCCAGGCAGCTCGGTTATGGATGGATGCATGACTTTCGTTTTTGGAAAAAGTGGTTGAAGGACAAT
>CAYNYN010000185.1:2826-7425 GCA_964401445.1 uncultured Saprospiraceae bacterium
CTCTTCTATCAAGTTTTCAGCGCACTCAGAAAGAGGCGTGCTCGACAGCCGGATCGGCCTGTACCGGCTCGCTCAGCCACTGAAGGTCTTCTTCGAGTCCGTAGTGCAACAGCCGGTTGTGGTAATAGTACAGCAGGGAGAAGTCCTGGCTCATGAGCACACCATCCCTGTTGATGATGAGTGGCTTACGGACGTGATAGACGCCCAGCTTGCGCAATCCCTGCCGCATCACCTTCTCAGGATCGCCGATGCACTCATCAGCCACCTTGACCTTTCCCGCCTGCTCCAGCTCCAGCAAACGACGCTGGATCTGCGCCACGGCATGCACGAGCTGGTACACCGGAAACTCGATTTCGTCTTCGGGCAGCCGCAACAGCTGGTACAGGTCGAGCCGCGGATGCATGTGCATCAACAAGCGGAAGGCAGCAAAAGCCACGATGTGCGAGTCGAGCACCACGTTGTCCTTGTGGAAGCGCTCGACGATGCGCTCGGAAAGGATTTTCGTGTACTCGTGCTCGCGTTGCAGGTGTGCTTCCAGGCCGTGTTCGCCGACGAAATAGCCGCGCACGTCCACTTCGCGGCCTTGCCGGTCGTAGCTGCGCCCTTCCTCATCCACGAAGTTGCCCAGCACGTCGAGCGGCTTGCCGAATGAGAGCACCACTTCCGAACTCTCGGAAAAGAAATTCCACAGAAAGCTCATCCACCGACGGAAGCTGTACGACTGATCACCCTGCCGGAAATAGCGCTCGCGTCCCGTGCGGATCAGGTGCTGCTCGATGAGGTACTTGGCTTCCAGCACCACGTGGTAGCCCAGGATGAGGGGTACCACGAAAATCTTGCGGTCCTTGCCCTTCTGGTACAGGTGCCGCTGGGCCTCCACGGCCGTGCCCAGCAGGCCCAGCTTCAATCTCTTCTCGAGCTCGCCGGAACGCGAGCGCGTACCGCCGGGGAAGAAGATGCTGTGCACGTTGTGCTGCAGCGCCAGATTCGACATCGACTTGAGCGTCTCGAGATAGACGGGGTTTTTCTTCCGTCGATCGACGCGGTAGGCGCCCAGGCGATTCATGAAATAGGCCGCATAGCCGGAATTGTAAAGGTTCAGCCCGGCCCCGTAGCTGAAGGCAGGCAGGCCCAGGATCTGGTCGATGGCATAGCCGATCAGGATGGAATCGAGGTTGCTGAAATGCGTGGGCACGATCACGACGGTGCCTTTCTTGATCAGGCTGCGAATTTTTTCCAGCTCGCCCACGCAGATGAGCTTGTCGGACAGCTTGTGTTCCTTGCTGTACAGTCGTTTCAGGTTGCGTGCCGCCGCCGTGTTCAGCAGGCGGTTGAAGAACATCGTCAGGAACTTCCGGGCAAACTCGAAGGTGCCTTTCCGGAAGGTGGCCACGATCTCTTCGGCATAGCGGTGCACGATGATCTGGAGAATTTCCTCGTACACGGCCATTGCTTCGTCGATGTGCTCGTCGCCCACCGGCACCGAAGCCAGTTTTTTGTACAGCTTTCGCCAAAACTGGCGCTCGTTGGGCGGATCCACCTTCCAGGGCTCTTCCTTGACGCGGATGCGCTCCATGTAGATCGTGCGCGCCAACAGGTCGCCGATGCGGTCGCCGTGCTTTTCGAGCAACCGCTGATTGGTGAAGGCTTCTATCTCTTCCACGAACTCGGCCCGGCGCTGGTGAATCTGGTAGATAGGCCAGTCCTCGATATTGGGCCAGATCTGTGGATAGATCTTTTCATTGACTGTTTTGACGGGCATAGTACTTTTCGGTTAGTTCATCGATAAACTGCCACATCTGCTCCCGTCCCAGGCCTTCCACCGCAGAAGTCTCGAATTGGGGAGGCAGCTCCTCCCAGTATTCCAGCAACCCCTTCCGTATGGCAGCGAGGTTCTTCTGTTGTTTGTTGCGGTTCATTCGGTCCAGCTTGGTGTACACCAGCGCGATGGGTATGCGCGCCTGACCACACCAGTTCAGAAAATCCACGTCGTTCTGCTGAAGCGGAATATTGGCATCGATCAAGACGAAGGCCACCTGCAGTGTATCGCGCATCTGCAGGTAGCTATGCACCATGCGCATCCACTCGCGCCGCTTGGTCTTGGATATCTGTGCGTAGCCATAGCCCGGCAGGTCGACGAAGTAAAGCCGCTGCTCGATGTCGAAAAAGTTGATGGTCTGGGTCTTGCCCGGCGTGCCGCTGACCTTGGCCAGTTTTTTGCGCCCCAGCAACATGTTGATCAGCGAGGACTTGCCCACGTTCGAGCGGCCAATGAAGGCAAACTCCGGCTTGCCATCGCGGGGGCACTGGCTCACCTGCACGTAGCTGCCCACAAAGTTCGCATGTTGAATCGTCGGGTGCATCCTCGTAGTTTTGCGTTCGTCAATGGCTGCACAAAGTTACCACTTCTGCCCTGCCCTGTGATGCTTTCATCGTCGCCCCCCGCGATTGATCGGGTATCCAGCCCTGCCGACCGCGAGCCTGAAGCCCGTCCAAACACCTTGCGTTACAACCCGTTATCGAGGCTTTCCGTGCCCTTGGCCCCCAGCGGCGGGTTGTTAAGGGAAATTAAAAAGTGCCCGACAGCGATAACATGCAGGCATACCCCTTCGATCAAAAAAGTGTGACGCTCGATACAATCATTGGAAAACCATTTTTTCGGACACCCTGAAAACTGACTTGCCATGAGAAAGAACCTTCTTTTCACCGTCATGCTGCTTGCGCTCGCAGGCCTTGCCCAAGGCCAGAGTCGGTTCGGTCTGCTCGTCGGACTCAACACCACCGAGCTCGAACCCGGCGACTTCATCCAGTTTTCTCCGCAGGGCATGGATGAGCTGAAGCTGGCCATCCAGGACGCGCACTACGGATTCCATTTCGGCGCCTTTGGCCAATTCCAGATTGCCACCTTCTTCATCCGGCCCGAGGTGGTGTACAATTCCAACTCCGTCGATTTCCGCCTCGACTCGCTGGGCGGGGCGCCAGGCGCCGTCCTCACGGAGAAATACCAAAACCTCGACATTCCCCTCATTGCCGGCGCCAAGCTGGGGCCGCTGCGTGTGGGGGCCGGCCCCGTAGGTCACGTGTTCCTGGCTTCCACCACCGACCTGACCGACATCGAGGGCTACAAGCAGGACTTCAAGAACCTGACGGTGGGCTTCCAGGCCGGCGTAGGACTCGATCTGTTCAAGAAATTCTCGTTCGACCTGAGGTATGAAGGCAACTTCAACAAGTTTGGCGACCACATCGTCATCGGTGGCCAGCACTACGCGTTCAGCCAGAACCCCGAGCGCATCGTCGCCACCCTCGGCATCGCTTTTTGACTTCATCCGTAATACTCGCACGGGCTGCCTCGTTTTCGGGGCAGCCTTTCTTTTTTGCTCATGCAACCCTGACCACCACAAAATGCCACTTTGTGATGACCCAAGCTGAATCTGGTACTGATCCTGTGCACATGATTTCTCAAACACGCATGACGGAAGCCGAATTGCTGGAGCGCTGCCTGGCCGAAGACCCGGCAGCGCAGAAAGAATTGTATGACCGATACAAGCGCGCCATGTACACCCTGGCCTACCGCATCACGGGCAACTTCGAAGACGCCAACGACGTGCTGCAGGACGCCTTCGTGAAAGTCTTTCGGGGGCTGGCCGGCTTCCGCAAGGAATCGACGCTGGGTGCCTGGATCAAGACCATCGTGGTGCGTACGGCCTACAGCAAGCTGCGCAAGCAAAAGGTGTGGTTCGACGGCATCGAACAGGCCGACCTGGAAGGGCACCACCACGTGCGCTCCGGCCCCCTCGATGCCGAATACATCGAAAAGGCCATCCTCGCCCTGCCCGAAGGGTATCGCACCGTCTTCGTCCTGGTGGAAATAGAGGGCTATGGCCACAAGGAAGTGGCCGACATGCTGGGCATCTCCGAAGGTACCAGCAAGTCGCAATTGTTCCACGCCAAGCGAAAACTGCGCGAAGCCCTCAAAAACGAGCTGTAAGATGAGCGACTGGAAAGACAAACTGCCGGCATACGACCCGCCAGAAGACGCGTGGGAAGGCATCCAACGGCGGCTGGAGGCTGCCAGGGAAGCACCCTGGCAACCCTTCCTCGACGAGCTGCCCGAGTACGAGCCGCCCGATGAGGTGTGGGCCGGCATCCGCCAGCGCCTGGCGACCGCACCCCCGCCTCGGCGGATCCGTTTCTGGTGGGCGGCAGGAGCCGCAGCGGCCAGTATTGCCCTGGTCGTGGCCCTGACCGGCCCATGGGGGCTCAACGACCACTCCCAGTCTGCAGACATCGCCTGGCATACAGAAACGGTGACCGATGACCAGGTGATCGCCGCAGCGGATCTGGAAGAGGAAGAAGCGCTCGAAGAGGTGCTGCGCATCTGCCAGACGTACCCCTTTCTCTGCGAAGATCCCGAAGTGCAGCAGCTCAAAGCAGAACTGCAGGAGGTGGCTGCCGCCAAAAGACGCCTTGGCGCACACCTCACGCCCTGGGATTCGGACCCCGAGCTGGTACGCACCTTTGCCCAGCTCGAACGGGAAGAAGCCCATCTGATCCGGCAGCTGGTGGCCGTGCTGCAGTGAGGATGCAGAGTTGAGGATC
>CAYNYN010000186.1:0-7401 GCA_964401445.1 uncultured Saprospiraceae bacterium
AATCCTCATTCCTTGTCCACCACCGGCAGCGAGACGTACCCCCTGATCTCCTTGTCCGACTCGAACACGTGGTCGGTGTAGTCCTTGATGGCGTTGTAGAGCGTGTCGCGTTCTACGGGGCGGCGGCCCACCCGCCGGATCAGGTTGACCAGCTCTTCGGTCGTCATGGCCGGATGTTGCTCTTCCGAGCCGGCCATCGAGTAGATCTTGGTGGTATCGTCGATGGTGCCGTCGATGTCGTCCACGCCGAAGGCCAGCGACAGCTGGGCGATGTGGCGCCCGATCATGGGCCAGTAGGCCTTCACGTGCGGGAAGTTGTCCAGGTAGATGCGGCTGATGGCGTAGTTGCGCAGGTCCTCGATCACGCTCACCTCGGGCACGTGCGACATCTGATTTTCCTTGTTGCGGAACTTCAGCGGGATGAACGTCTGGAAGCCGCCGGTGCGGTCCTGCAGCTGGCGCAGCTGCTCCATGTGGTCGATGCGGTGCCGGTATTCCTCGATGTGGCCGTAGAGCATGGTGGCGTTGGAGCGGCCGCCGAGGCGGTGCCAGATCTCATGGATCTGCAGCCACTGCTCGCCCGTGCACTTGTCGCCTGCGATCTGCTTGCGGATCTCCGGGTCGAAGATTTCGGCGCCACCGCCCGGCATCGAGTCCAGTCCGGCTTCCTTCATCAGTTTCATGCCTTCCTCGTAGCTCACCTTCGCCTTCTTGAAAATGTAGTGGTACTCGACGGGCGTCAGCGCCTTGATGTGCAGCTCGGGCCGGTGCGCCTTGATGCGCCGGAACAGCTCGGCGTAGAAGTCCAGGTCGTACTGGGGCAGCACGCCGCCCACGATGTGCACCTCGGTCACGGGCTGGTCGTCGTACTGGCGCACCTGTTCCATGATCTCGTCCATGGTCAGCTCCCAGCCGTCTTCGCGCTTCTTGATGCGCCGCGAGTACGAGCAAAACTTGCAGTCGTAGATGCAGACGTTGGTAGGTTCGATGTGGAAGTTTCGGTTGAAGTAGGTGGTATCGCCATGAAGGCGTTCCCTGATGAAGTTGGCCAGGGCACCCACGTAGCCCAGCGGTCCGTGCTCGTAGAGGTACAGTCCTTCGTCGGGCGTGATGCGTTGGCCCTCCTGCACCTTTTCGGCGATGCGCCGCAGGGTGGGATCGAGCGTCTGGTCGTTGAGGATGGTTTGCAGGCTCGGTGGCTTCATGGATGTGTTAGTTTTGCTGCGAGCAAAGGTACAACAGCGATCGGGCACGAGGGTTGCGGCGGTGTCTGGCAATTCCTCGCGCGCCCCGCCCGTCTGATTTTCCGCTTTCGCAAAATACGACCCGGTGCAGCTTTCCGTCCTCATCCCCGTCCGCAACCAGGATGCGCGTCCATTCGTGCGTCAGCTGCTGGCGCTCGACCGTTCGGGCATCGAGCTGGAGATCGTGCTGGCCGACGATGCTTCCGAGGCGCCTTTCGGCAAATGGCACCAAGGGCTCGAGGCCGAGGGCGTCCGGGTGTTCGTGCTTTCGCAAAACATGGGGCGCGCGGCCGTGCGCAACTTCCTTGCCCGGCAGGCACGGGCCCCCTGGCTGCTCTTTGCCGACGCCGACTCGGCGGTGGTCCATCCCGATTTCTTTCTGCGGTATGCCCGGGCAGCGCGGCAGGCCCCTGTCGTGCTGGGCGGTACGGCCTATGCCGACGAGCCACCTCCGGAACGGGCGTTGCGCCTGCGCTGGCACTACGGCCGGCGGCGCGAACAGCAGCCGGCCACCCGGCGCCAAGGCCAGCCCTGGGCGTCTTTCCGCACGCACAATTTCCTGATCCACAGGGAGGCGTTCTGGCGCGTGGGCGGCTTCGATGAAGCGGTGCGCCGCTATGGTCACGAAGACACCCTTTTTGGCGAAAGCCTGCGGCGGGCAGGCATACCGGTGCTGCACATCGACAATCCCCTCCTGCACCTGGGGCTGGAGCCGGCCGAGGTATTCATCGAGAAAACCCGGCAGGCGGTCGCCGGTCTGGTGGCGCTGGAGCGGGCAGGCAAGGCCGTGCCGACGCGGCTGGGGGCCACAGCGACGCGCTGGGGGTGGGCCATTCGCTGGCTGCCCGATCGCTTTTTGGCGCAAGCCGAAAAGCGGCTGGCCCGTTATCTTATCGGTGCCAGCCAGCCCCCGCTCGTGTGGTTCGATCTCTTCAAGCTCATTGGTTACGTCCGCGAAAAAAGAAGGGCGACCCAGAGTGGGCCGCCCGAAAATGCATAAGCATCATCCATAATTCTTAGCGGTTGTTGCGGTAGTAGTCGCGCTCGTCGAGGCGATTTTGCGTGCCGAACGTCTGGTTGTCGATCACGAAGTGCATCTCCACGCGGCGGTTCAGGTAGCGCAGCCGCGGGTTCTCGTTGGGTGCGATGGGTTGCGATTCGCCGTAATACTCGGCCATGATCTGGTGGCGCGGCACGCCGCGGTTGAGCAGGTAGAACAGCACCACTTCGGCGCGGCGCTTCGACAGCTCGATGTTGTAGTCTTCGGGGCCGGTGGCATCGGCATGGCCGGTCAGGCGCAGCTTCCAGTCGGGGTGGGCGATCAGCACTTCGGCCAGCTTGTCGAGGTATTCGTAGGCATCGGGCTTGATCTCGTCGCTGTCCACGTCGAAGAACACCTTGCGCTCGGCCAGCTCCAGGATCTGCATGATATCGTCGGGCAGCGAGGCCACCGCGGCGATGGGGCAGCCTTGGTTGTCGGCGCGGCCCGGCTGGTCGGGGCAGCGGTCGAGCCCGTCGATGATGCCGTCGCCGTCGGAGTCGATGTTGGGGCAGCCCTGGGTGGCCAGCGTGCCCGGCTGGTCGGGGCACTTGTCGGCAGCACCGACGATGGCATCGCGGTCGATGTCGTTGCGCGGGCAGCCGGCATTGGAGGCTACGCCCCACAGGTCGGCGCAGGCATCCTGCATGTCGTGGATGCCGTCACCGTCGCGGTCCCGCCACGGACAGCCGTCGAACTGCTTGGGTCCGGGTTCGTCCGGACACTTGTCCAGGTCGTTGGGCACGCCGTCGCCGTCGCTGTCACCCAGGTCGGCGATGGCTTCGCGCGGACAACCGTTGTTTTCCTTGGGACCCCATTGGTCGGGACAGAGGTCATCCTTGTCGGGCACGCCGTCCTGGTCGCTGTCTTTTTCCTGCACGAAGCGGTAGCCGATACTGATCTCGTGGCTGCCCGTGCTGGATCCGCGCAGGTCCGAGAGGGTGTAGTCGTACGAGTAGCTGAGGTCGAAGCGGTTGTCGAGCCGGTAGCCGAGCATGGCGGCCACGGCGTCCTGGCGGCGGTAGATGGCGCCGGCCCACAGCTTGTCGTTGAAGATGACGCGCAGGCCCGCATCGAATTGCAGGGGTGCGCCCTCCACCATCTTGATCAGCACGGTGGGCTCGAAGCACACGCTCTGGTCGGGTCCGGCAAATTTGCGGAAGCCGGCCAGCAGGTGGTAATGAGGCACGAACGTGGCCCGCCCCATCTCGGGGTCTTCGCGGTCGAAGGCCGCCGACTGCCGGACGAACTGCGGCACGGCGATGCCGAGGAACAGTCCGTTGTGCATCTCGAAGTGGGCGCCGATGTTGACTTCGGGCACCCACAGCCCGTTCTGGGCGCTGAGGAGCAGGTCGTCGCTTTCGTTTTCCACCACCACGCCCGGGCGCAGCCGCCACTGAAAGAAGCCGACCGAGGCACCCAGGGCCAGCGTGGCCGACGAGTCGAGCACTTCGAGGCGGTAGGCACCGGCCACACTGCCGCCCGTGCGGCGCAGCTTGGCGGCCATGTCGTTGTAGGCCACGGCACCCACCCCGAAGGGGGCACCCGCGATGCGGCCGGAGCCGGTGAGCACCTGTGTGGATGGCGAGCCGGGCACGTTGACCCACTGGCGTCGCATCAGGGCACGAATTTGCATCTCGGGATGCACGCCCGCCATGGCGGGGTTGAAAGCGAATTCATTCTGAAAAAAGTTGGTGAAGATGGGCTGTTGCTGTGCCTGCAGGTGCGCGCACCATCCCAGACAACAGAGCGACCACAGCGCGAGGATATATCTTTTCATGAGTCGTCTCGTTTGATGAAAACAATGTGGGTACGGCAGATTACCGGATCAGGCTGATCGAGCCCGTGCGGACCGGCGGCAGGCCGAAGGTGTCGCCATTGATGCGCAATACGTAGTAGTAGGCGCCGGCCGGCAGCATCCTGCCTTTCATGCCCATGCCATTCCAGTCGTTGGTGTAGCCCTTGCGGGCATAGACCAGCTCGCCCCAGCGGTTGTAGATGCGCACCTCGTTGTCGGGGAAGTTCTCGATGTTTTGGACGACCCACACGTCGTTGACGCCGTCGCCGTTGGGCGTGATCACGTCCACGGCGCGCGGGTTGCACTCCTGGCCGAGGAAGACCGACCTGGTGGCCGTACAGGCCTGTGCGTCGGTGACGGTGAGGAAGTACTCGCCCGAAGGGATGTCGGTGATCTGGGCCGTCGTGTCGCCCGTGCTCCAGGCATAGCGATAGGGGGGCGTGCCGCCGCTGACATTGGCGGCAAGCAGTCCGTCGGAGGCGTCGATGCACGTCTCGTCGGTCGTGGCAATGGTGATCTGCAGCGGGGCGTCGGGCTGCTGGACGACGGCTACGTTGGTGTAGGTACAGCCCTGGCCGTCGGTCACCGTGAAAGCATACTGACCTGCCGGCAGGTTTTCCATGAAAATGGTCTGACCACCGTTGGACCATTGGAAATCGAAGGGCGCCGTGCCATTCAGCATTTCCAGTTCAATGGCGCCGGTGGCTTCGCCATGGCAGGCAACGTGGCTCACGATGGGGTTGACGGCAAAGCCGGTGCCCGTGGCTTCCACCGCAAAGGCATACTCTTTGGTGCAGCCCAGGCCGTCGCTCACGCGCAAATGCACCTGATGGGTGCCCTCCACGGCAAACGCCACATTTTCGGGATTGGGCAAGGACGACGTTTGGGGATAGGCGTCGGGGCCGAAATCCCATTCGAAGCTCACCGCCTGCTCATCGGCATTGCCCGTGTAGTAAAACTGATAATAGGTACCGCAGTCGTCCTGCGTCTCCTCGACGGCCACCCCGATGGTGAAGCACGTATCCGAGCCGGGTGTGGGGAAGCCCGGGTAGAGCGTCGTACCCGTCTGGTCGCCCTGCTGGGTGCCGCAGCCGGCACAGGCGCCGCCGAGCACGTAGAACAAGGTGGCGTTGGGCGTGGCCGTAGCGGCCGCCGTATTGGAGAGGGTCTGGTGGACGATCCGCTGGCCCTGTGCCGAGGCCAGGGCGAGGAGCGTCAGCACAAGCCCCAGGAATATTTTTCTCGTATTCATGACAGGCTGATTTTATTTGTGAAAACCGGATCCACGTCTTCGAGGCCGATCAGTTGGCGTCGATGAGGTAGCCTGTCAGTACCATTTCGTCCAGGTCACTGGGTTTCTTGATGATGGTGCCTGCCGGGAAGCTGATGATGCGCGTGCCACGGGTGAAGTTGGGACGCAAGAATTCCATGAGCACGTTGTTGACCACGAGCTTTCCTGTCTGGTCGTTGGGGATGCCGCTCTTGATGAAGAGCACCTTGCCCGAGGGCACCAGGTAGGAGCCGAAGGTCAGATCGATGATTACGGGCTGCGCAAAGGACGAAGTGTCGATCAAGATACCCGTACACATGCAGTCGGTGATATGGGTGTTGGGCGGGAAGACCGGCATGTTGGGCGTGGTCGGATGGACGTGCACACCTGTCAGGTTGCCGTAGCCATTCAGGATGATGTTGGGGCCGCCTGCCGTGACGAAAAACACCTTGTCCGGCGGAACGATGTAATCGCCCGTCGTCAGCACCATGTGCTCACCCACGATGCCCAGCGGCAGGTCGGCCGAGGAGCCCGGCGCCGAGAATGGGGAGTCGTAGAAAAAGATGGAGTTGCCACCCGAAATGGACAGCTCGCCATTGGAGAAGCTGAGCGTCTGCAGCTCGTTGGTGGGATCGTTGTCGGCGTCATCCACGTCATCTACCACCTGGCCGCCGCCATTGGAGAGTTCGATGACGTTGCCATTCTTGCTGAGCGTCTGGATCTCGTTGGTGGGGTCGCCGTCGTCGTCACCGATGGTTTGCACGGCCGCCAGCGCCGTCTGGGCTACGAGCGCCGTGTCGGATTGTACGGCATGGCTGGCTTCGTTGGCGTGCAGGGCATAGACCACCGAAAGGATCTGGGACACTCCCATCAGCTCGAAGTTCTGCCCGCCCGTGGCGTCCATTTCCACCTTGAGCCAGTAGGTGCCATTGGCCCAGTCGACATTGCGAAACTCATCCTGGGCACCATTGCCCGTGATTTCGCCTTCGCCCAGGTTGACGGCAAACAGGCCCTGGTCGTTGGTCTGCGTCTTGTGGATCTCCTGATATTCGACGCTGCCCGTGGGACCATCGCGGAGCACCGAAAGCCGAATGGTGACTTCCTGGTTGGCCAGCACGTTACCGAATACGTCGTGGGCAAGTGCCGAGTAGCAGGTGGCGTTGGGTGCCTGGGCCATGGCCCAGAAGGCCACAACACTCAACAAGAGGGTGATGCACGTTCTTTTCATGGTTGAATGATTTATGGATGAATGCTTAATGCCGCCCATCAGGTGTCTGATTTCTTGAATATGAATGAGCGGTTTATGGATTACAATCAAATTTAATACCAAAAAGGCGGATATGTCGCATGGGAATTTGGCCTGAAGGATAAAGGCCTGAGGGATGGCGGATTGCGAGAAAGGTTCTTCCGCAAAGAAAATCAATAGTTGGCTTGTATGGATAATATGTTCGGAAAATTTGAGTTTGCTTTGGGAGTTTGGTAACTTTAGCCTAATAAAATTCTCATCTATGCAGCTGGCGCAATCTTCATTTTTACATCCTTCTTCCGTTGCGCTATTTTTTACTTGTCCCTTCCTATTCGTTCATCAAAATTTCATGCACCATGGTGATTACCTTCAATGAGCTTCGTGCCATCAAGCACAGCTTGCCGACCGGAAGTGTGGCCCGCATTGCCAAGCAATTGGGCATTTCCGAACAAACCGTGCGCAACTATTTCGGCGCCAAGAAAATCCAGGACGCGAACGAAATTCCGGGCTGGCATTACGAACCAGGTCCCGACGGCGGGGTGGTCCACATAGAAGACGACACCATCCTCAATCTCGCCAAGCAAATCATCGAGGAAGCCCGTGCCAAAGCCACGCAGTAACGGGTCCGTATCATCACATCACCCCAACGAGCAAAAAGCCCTTACACGAACGAACCGACGTGTAAGGGCTTTTGCGTTAGCGGTTGAATTGGTGAACTCGGGAAAACCAGATTCCTGAGTCTTCTGCAAGAAATGGTACAGGGTTGAGCGTTAGCGCGTGACGCGTAACAGCGTAAATTTCCAT
>CAYNYN010000187.1:0-4740 GCA_964401445.1 uncultured Saprospiraceae bacterium
CTTTTTCCGCCTCGGTGAGGTGCGGCGACAGCTTGTCCCAGACCATCTGGTGGTAGTCGTCGAGCCACTGGCGCTCTTCGGGCGTCAGCATGGAGGGCTCGATGAGCTGGCGGTCGATGGGGAAGAGAGTGAGCGTCTCGTGCTCGAGGAAAGCACCGAACTCGCTCCGTCCCGCCTCGCGACACAACACCAGGTTCTCGATGCGGATGCCGTACTGGTCGGTCAGGTAGAGGCCCGGCTCGTTCGAGGTGATCATGCCGGGCACGAAGGCCGTGCGGCCACGGCTGGTGACGGGTGAGGTGGCGAAGCCCTGCGGCGGCTCGTGCACGTTGAGGAAGAAGCCGACGCCGTGGCCGGTGCCGTGGCCGTAGTTGAGCAGGTCCTGCCACAGGTACATGCGTGCCAGCGTGTCGAGCTGGGCGCCGGTGGTGCCTTCCGGGAAGCGAGCGCGCGCCAGGGCGATGTGGCCTTTGAGCACCAGCGTGAAGTGGCGCTTCTGCTGGGGCGTGGGTGCGCCCAGCGCCACGGTGCGCGTGATGTCGGTGGTGCCGTCGTAGTACTGTCCGCCGCAGTCGAGCAGCAGGATGCCCTGCGGCCGGATGTGGGCGCAGGTGTCGGGCTCGGCGCGGTAGTGGACGATGGCGCCGTTGGCCTGATAGCCGACGATGGCGTCGAAGCTCTCGCCCCAATAATTGCCGCGGGCGCGCCGCAGCTCGATGAGGCGCTCGGCCACCTCGGTCTCGGGCACGGGCCGCTCGGTGATGGTGCGCTCGAGCCACATGAACAGCTTGACCAGCGCCACGCCGTCGCGCACCATGACCTGGCGCATGTGGGCGATCTCGACTTCGTTCTTCACCGCCTTCATCTGTCGGGCGATGTGCTCGCCGGGCAGGCGCATCGCTTCGGGGATCAGCTCCCAGAGGCGGTAGTTGAGCGTCGCCTTGTCGAGCAGCACCTTGCCGTCGGGCAGGTGCTCGAGGATGTCGGTGATGGCCTCGTAGGGGTGCAGCCAGATGCCGTCGGCCTTGAGGGCCTGCCGCAGCTCGGCCGGCACCTTGGCTTCGCCCACGAACAGGTGCGCATCGTCCTGGCTGACCAGCGCCCAGGCGTAGAAGACGGGGTTGCAGGGCACGTCGCTGCCGCGCAGGTTGTACAGCCAGGCGATGTCGTCGAGGGTGGTGATGAGGTAGTGGTCGGCGCCCAGCTCGGCCATGCGCTGGCGCACGGCTTCCAGCTTCTGGCCCCGCGTGCGGCCGGCATACTGCACGTCGTGCGCGAAGACGGGTTCGGCCGGCAGGGGCGGCCGGTCGGTCCAGATGTCGGCCACCAGGTCGCGCGTGGTGTCCAGGCTGATGTGGCGCCTGGACAGCGCCTGTTGCAGCATGCCGATCTGGCCCACCGAGAAGAGCCAGCCGTTGCAGCCCACCCTGGCGTGCTCGGGCAGGTTGTTGGCCAGCCATTCCACGTGCTCGGGCGCATGCGGCACGCGCTGCTTGTGCAGCACCACCTCGGTGCCGGCCAGCTGCTGCTCGGCCTGCAGGAAGTAGCGGCTGTCGGTCCACAGGCCGACGTGGCGGCGCGTGACGATCACGGTGCCGGCCGAGCCCGTAAAGCCCGAGATCCACTCGCGCGCTTTCCAGTGGGCTGCCACGTATTCACTCTGATGGGGATCGCTGCTGGGGATGATCCAGGCGTCGTAGCCATACAGCTCCATCTGGCGGCGCAGCGCGGCAATGCGTTCGTTGACGGTCATGGTGCGTGATTTTTTTTTGCAGCAGCAAAGGTGGGCAAAAGCGCACGCTTTTCCAGCCGCCATGAAAAAAGCCTGCCCTCGGGCGAGGACAGGCCACAAGCGGGAAGTTCACAGGTTCGTCGTCAAAACTCGACGGTGATGGTGAGGCACCATTCGTCGCCACAGATCGTCACCGTGACCGTGATGCGCTGGCCGTTGGCGTCGGTGGTCTCGTCGAGCACCACTTCGTATTCGCCCGGCTTCACTTCGATGCGGCGACCAGTGTATTCGATGCCGGCATCGCGATACGCCTGGCGGATGAGGTCTTCGTCGATGAAGAAGCCTTCCTGCACTACGATGCGGCGGCGTTCGAACAGTTGGTTTTGGGCGGCGGGGCTCAGTTTGCCTGCGGGAATGACTTCGTCTTCGAGGAAAACCACGCGGCCGTCGCTTTCCAGTACGGGGCGGGCGAGGAACTCGTCGGTGCCGATGGCGCCGGTGCCCGTGTGCGGGTCTTCGGGGCGGGCGCTGAGGCAAAAGCTGGTGCCTTCGACGCACTGCCCGTGCACGATGTCGTGCATGAGCAGGAAATCGGCGAAGTAGGCCGTTTGCGGTTGGCTGACGATGTCGAGGTCTTCTTTCTGACAGGCCGGGAGGGCGAGCGTCAGCAGGGCGGCGAGGAAGAGGTGGATGCGGATCATGACTTTCGATTTTTTGATGAACGAGGTGGTTTGCTGTGCAATCACCCACTCATGTCGTCAGCCGCGGCGTTCTTATGCCTGTTGCTGAATTTTTTCTGAAAAAAGTCCATCCACTCGCCGTACCGGCCGCTGCGGGCTAAATTTGGCGTAAGCCCCGCAAGACCAGCCCTTCCTGTTCCTTTTACGTGCAAACCCGACCGTCATGAAGCTCGCAGCCACTCTTCCGGCTTTCGCCAAACGCCTCCTGCCTGCCGTGGGCCTGCTGTTTGCCACCGCACTGAGCGCGCAGTCCTTCAGCCTCGAGCAGGTGATGTCGTACCCGTTCCCCTCGGGCCTGACGGCCGCCAGCCAGGCCAACCGCATCGCCTGGACGTTCAACGAGCAGGGGCGCCGCAACCTCTGGGTGGCCGAAGCGCCCGACTTCGTGCCGCGCCAGCGCACCCGCTACGACGACGACTCGGGCCAGGCGCTGTCGAGTATCCGGCTTTCGCCAAATGGCGCCTGGGTGGTGTACATCCGCGGCGGCGACTTCGGCTCCAACTGGGACGACGCGCTGCCCGTCAACCCGCACTCGCTGCCCGAGCCGCCCAAGGTGGAGCTGTGGGTGGTGCCCTTCGACGAGGGCGCGCCGCGCTCCCTGGGTCCGGGCGAGCAGCCCGCCATCGCGCCCGACAGCCGGCGGGTGGCCTTCGTGCGCGACGGTCAGATCTGGGTGGCGTCGCTCGACGGCAGCGCCGAGCCGCGCAAGCTCTTCCACGCGCGCGGCCGCAACGACTCGCCCGTGTGGTCGCCCGACGGCACCATGCTGGCCTTCCGCTCCGACCGCGGCGACCACGCCTTCATCGGCATCTGGAGCGGCGAGGGGCAGCCGCTGCGCTGGCTCGACCCCTCCTACGACCGCGACGAGACGCCCCGCTGGTCGCCCGACGGCAAGGCGATCGCCTTCGTGCGGCGCCCCGGCCGCGGCGGTGCGCCCGACTCCATCCTCGCCCAGCGCCACTGGCCCTGGGAGATACGCGTGGCCGAGCTGGGCAGCGACGCCAGCCGCCTGCTGTGGAAAGCGCCCGAGACGCTGCGCGGCTCGTATCCCACCACCCACGGCCGCACCAACCTGCACTGGGCCCACGACCGCATCGTCTTTCTGAGCTATCACGACGGCTGGCCCCACCTGTACAGCATTGCGCCCGAGGGCGGCGCGCCGCGCTGCCTCACGCCCGGCCCCTACATGTGCGAATACATCAGCCTCAGCCCCGATGGCAAATACCTCTACTGCGCCGCCAACACGGGCCCCGACCCGCTCGACCTGGAACGGCGCCACGTGCTGCAGGTGCCCGTCGATCGGGTGGCGCCGCGCGTGCTCACGCCCGGCGACGGCCTCGAGTGGACGCCCTTCGCCCTGCCCGACGGCCGCCACGTGGCGCTCATCAGCGCCACGGCCCAGCGGCCGCCGCTGCCCGCCATCTACGACCTCGACGAGGGCCGGATGCGCCTGCTGGGCGAAGACCGCATCCCGGCCGACTTCCCCGACGAGCAGCTGGTCACCCCCACACAGGTCATCTTCAGCGCGCCCGACGGCCTGCGCGTCCACGGCACGCTCTTTTTGCCGAAAGGCGCCTCGGAAGACGACCCGCGCCCGGCCGTGGTGTACGTGCACGGCGGCCCGCCCCGACAGATGCTGCTGGGCTGGCACTACTCGTCCTACTACTCGAACGCCTACGCCGTCAACCAGTACCTCACCAGCCTGGGCTTCGTGGTCCTCTCGGTCAACTACCGGCTGGGCATCGGCTACGGCTACGAGTTCCACCACCCGCCGCGGGCCAGCTGGCGCGGCTGCTCCGAGTATCAGGACATCGAGGCGGCGGGGCGCTGGCTGGCCGAGCTGCCGTTCGTGCGCGCCGACCGCGTGGGCATCTACGGGGGCAGCTATGGCGGCTACCTGACGGCCATGGCGCTGGGACGCAACTCGGACCTCTTCGCCGCCGGCGTGGACATCCACGGCGTGCACGACCGCACCGTGGGGCGCGTGCGCCAGTGGCTCAACCCCGACGGCTACGAGCGTGCCCCCGACGCCGAGGCGGCCGCCCGCGTGGCCTGGGAGTCGTCGCCCGTGGCCTACGTGGCGCAGTGGCGCTCGCCCGTGCTGGTCATCCACGGCGACGACGACCGCAACGTGCCCTTCAGCCAGAGCACCGACCTGGTGCAGCGCCTGCGCAAACACGGCGTGCCGCACGAGACGCTCGTCATCACCGACGACACGCACCACTTCATGCGCTTCGCCCACCAGCTGCGCGTCAATCGCGCCGCGGC
>CAYNYN010000187.1:4840-7387 GCA_964401445.1 uncultured Saprospiraceae bacterium
TCAATCCCAGCCTCTCATTGCCCGTCGCATCGCGCGAGCAGGCTGTCGAGGGGCGGCGTGGCGGCCATGCTTTCGAACAGGAGGCGGTGCCCCAGCGGTCGGAAATGCGCTTCGGGGAAGTAGAGCTCGTCGCGGGTGTGGGCGATGGCCTTTTGCCGGAAGGCAGGCGTGCAATCCACGAAGGGCACCTGCTGGCGAGCGAGGTGGGCCCGCAGCGTGTCCTTGAACGCCACGAGCGACCATTCGGCCTGCCAGTCGTCGGGGAAGTCGAGCGGCAGCTCCTGCATGGAGGGCAGCCACACCAGGCCGAAGGGCACCTCCGCCTTTCGGCAAATGGCGATCAGGCTGTCGATCTCGGCCAGGGTGACGCGGGCCGTGAGGCGCTCCACCTCGGGCAGGTCGGGCAGCGCGGCATAGGCGCGGGGCTGCCGCCGACGGCTCGCCCGGCCCGTGAGCGTTTGTTTGACCAGCACGAAGAGGTGGGAATGCTGCTGCAGCCACAGATACCAGGGCTGCGCGTTGAGCCAGGCCAGGGCACCCGTGCGCGCCGGGCGCCGGTACAGCTGCAGCGTGTCGCCCTTTTGGCGGAAGCCGAACACGGCCGTGGCACCCATGTTGTCGAAGGGATCGGTCTCGTGGAACGCGTACCAGACGCGCGTGGGATGCACGCGTGGCAGCATGCGCTCCAGAAAGACGACCTGCTGGCTGGTGCCCCAGCCTGGGTGGCCGCCGTTGACCATCTGGCGGGGGCAAGGGGAAGCCTGGCCCAGGCTGTCGAGCTGCGTGAGCCAGCTCTGCGGCGCCTCTACGCCCCAGCCGAAGGTGAACGAGTCGCCCAGCCACAGCCAGCGCGCCCGCCCGTCATCGGACGACACCTCGTGGGGCATGCGCAGCCCCAGCGCGTTGGTGCACACGTGGTAGGTGAACCACTCGGGATGCCAGTCGTCGAGGAAGCAGCAGTGCGGTTGGTAGCGGTAGCCAAGCTGGTTGTCGGGCTGCAGGCACGGCTTGACGAGCTTCTGGGGCGCCACGAGCCGCACCAGCCCCTCGCCCAGCATCAGGGCGGCCAGGGTGCCGAAGAGCAGGGCCAGCAGGCGCAACGACCATTCCTTCACGGCCGCAGGTCGATGTTGAGGATTTTCATGACCATGACCGTCTCACAGTCTTGTTCGAAAGCCGTTTTCATCTCTTTGGTCAGTGCGGCCATCAGGACGTCATAGGGTCCGAAGACCTGTGTGCTGATGGTGTTGACGTGGACTTTGAGCTCGGGATGCTTTTTCAGTCGGTCGATGAACTGGAGGATGGGAGTGCCGTAGTCGCGTCGCAGCGGATACATGCTGATTTCTACAGATGCTTGCATGGGTGTATGGGTGTCCTTGTTTTCAATAGCTGCCCCAAATATCAGAAAAAGAACCGGATAGGTGTGCATACATTGTTTTGGTTGGCCCGATGTGCGGGGAAAGGATGCCGGAAGGGATCGTACGCATAACTTTGCGGGCACTGGGGCGTTACCCTTGCAAACACACAAAACCACAGAACCAATGGCATTTGACCCTGCGGCAACCGAAGACCTGCTCGAACGCGGCTACCTCGACGTGGATATCGACCCGCGGCTCGACCTCTTCGAGGAAATCGAGAAACTGAAGAAGGAAAAGAACGCCATCATCCTGGCGCACTACTACCAGGAACCCGACATCCAGGACATCGCCGACTACATCGGCGACAGCCTCGGGCTTTCGCAAAAAGCCGCCCAGACCGATGCCGACGTCATCGTCTTCGCCGGCGTGCACTTCATGGCCGAGACGGCCAAGATCCTCAACCCCACCAAAAAGGTGCTGCTGCCCGACCTGAAGGCGGGCTGCTCGCTGGCCGACTCGTGCCCGGCGCCCGTGTTTCGCAAGTTCAAGGAGCAGTACCCCGATCACGTGGTGGTGAGCTACATCAACTGCACGGCCGAGCTCAAGACGCTCACCGACATTTGCTGCACCAGCACCAATGCCGTGCACATCATCGAGAGCATACCCGAAGACCAGCCCATCATCTTCGCGCCCGACATCAACCTCGGCAAGTACCTGCAAAAGAAGACCGGCCGCCAGATGGTGCTGTGGAACGGCACCTGCCAGGTGCACGAGATCTTCTCGCACGAGCAGATCGTCAAGCTCAAGCAGCGCCATCCCGACGCCCACCTCATCGCCCATCCCGAGTGCGAGCCGCACCTGCTCGAGATGGCCGACTTCATCGGCTCCACTACGGCCCTGCTCAACTACACCGTCGAGTGCGATGCCCGGACCTTCATCGTGGCGACCGAGTCGGGCATCATCCACCAGATGCGCAAGCGCTCGCCCCACAAGACCTTCATCCCGGCACCGCCCAACAACACCTGCGCCTGCAACGAGTGCCCCCACATGAAGCGCAACACGCTCGAAAAGCTCTACGTGTGCATGAAGTACGAGCTGCCCGAGATCGTGCTGCCCGACTGGATCATCGAGCAGGGGCGCGCCTGCATCGACCGCATGCTCGAGATCTCGGCACGCGCGGGACTGTGAG
>CAYNYN010000188.1:0-5472 GCA_964401445.1 uncultured Saprospiraceae bacterium
TCGGCACTGCGCATCCCATTGCTGCTGTCGCTCTTTCTCCTCAGCGGCTGCTACAGCTTCAAGGGCACGAGCATTTCGCCCGATGTCAAGACGTTCTACGTGGCGCCATTCGACAACAACGCCCCCGACGCGCCCCCTACCCTGCCCATCGAGTTTTCGGAAGCGCTGCGCGCAAAAATCCTCAACGAGTCGCGCCTGGTGCTCGACGACGAAAACCCCGACGTGGAATTCGTGGGCGCCATCACCACCTGGCGCGTCAGCTCCGAAGCGCCCAAGCCCGGCGAGCTGGTGGCCTTCAACCGCCTGACGATCGGCGTGCGCGTCGAGTACATCAACCACCGGAACGAGGAAGAAAACTGGAAGAGCAACTTCTCCTACTTTGCCGACTACGATGCCACGCAAAACCTGCTCGACGTGCAGGATCAGCTCATCGAAGCCATCAACGAAGAGTTGGTCAACCAGATTTTCAACAAAGCCTTCACCAACTGGTAGGCCCTCCCGCGCCGGCAATGCGCTGAACAATTTCGCCACAAAACACCTTTTACCCGCGACGATGTGGCAGTCACGCCAGATTTACCAACAAATCCGATCCTATGCAACAAATTGATCTACAACGCATCATCAAGTCCGGACTCATTCACCTGTACGTGCTGGGACTGGCCAGCGACGAAGAACGCCAGCGCGTGGAAAAATGGATCATTGACTTTCCCGAACTCGGGCCGATCATCGAGCAAACGCGGGCCGGCCTGAGCGCACACATGCAAGCCCGGCTGTCGGAGGCCTGCGTGCCCGCCGACCAGCCTGCCAACGAGTAGCCCAATGCCGCGCATCCATTATCTTGGTGGGCAAACGACTGCGCGGCATGAAAACAGCACTCAAATGGGGCGGCAGGCTGCTGCTCTTCCTCTTTGCGGCCATCCTGATCGGCATCGGCGCTTTTTACCTGCACTGGTGGCACCTGAACCGACAGGCGCGCCAGCAACTGTCGGTCAAACGCACCCTCACCATCGACGGCTACACCTTCCGCGACCTCAATGGCAACGGCCGCCTCGACCCGTACGAGGATGCCCGCCTGCCGGTGGACGTGCGCGTGGAAGACCTGCTTGCGCAAATGACGCTCGAGGAGAAAGTGGGCCTGATGTGGCATCCCCCCATCGGCATGGGTCCACAGGGCGAGATCCTGAATTACCCTTCCCCTTCGAATTTCTTTTTCAACTCCACGCTCAACCTGCTGGTCCACAAGAAGCTGCGCTTCTTCAACCTGTTCCGCGTGGCGCCGGCAGCCGATCAGGCGCGCTGGCACAATGAGCTGCAACGGCTCGCCGAACAGGACCGGCTGGGCATACCCGTCACCATCAGCTCGGACCCGCGCCACGGCGTGTTCAACTTCATCGGCAGCGACATGCTGAACAGCGATTTCAGCAAGTGGCCCGAGCCCATCGGGCTGGCCGCCGCCGGCGACTCGCTGCTCACGCTGCAGTTCGGCCGCATCGCTGCAGCCGAATACCGGGCCGTGGGCATCCACACGGCCCTGCACCCCATGGCCGACCTGGCCACCGAGCCGCGCTGGGCGCGCATCAACGGCACCTTCGGCGCCGACGCCGCCCTTGCTGCCCGCATGACCGAAGCCTACGTGCGCGGCTTCCAGGGCGACACCCTCGGCCCCCACAGCGTGGCCTGCATGACCAAACACTGGCCCGGTGGCGGGCCCCAGGAAGACGGCTGGGACGCCCACTTCCGCTATGGCAAAAACCAGGTCTATCCCGGCCACAACTTCGACTACCACCTCATCCCCTTCCAGGCAGCCTTCCGCGCCGGAACGGCCATGATCATGCCCTATTACGGCGTGCCCAAAGGGCAGACGCCCGAAGACGTGGGCATGAACTTCAACCGCTACATCATCGACGAACTTTTGCGCAAGCGCCATGGCTTCGACGGCATCGTATGCACCGACTGGGGCGTGGTGCAGGGCTTCGACCTGTTCGGCATACCGATCGTCGAGGCCAAGGACTATGGCGTGGAAGCCCTCTCGCCCAAAGCGCGCATCCGCAAGGCCATCGAGGCCGGCGTGGACCAGTTTGGCGGCAACGACCTGACCGACGCGCTCATCGCCCTGGTGCGGGAAGGCATCATCTCCGAAGCGCGCATCGACCAGAGCGCGCGCCGTCTGCTGCGCATCAAGTTTCAGCTCGGCCAGTTCGACGACCCGTACGTGGACGTAGACCGCGTGGCCGCGGTGGTGGCCCGGCCCGAATTCGTGGCTGCCGGCCGCAGAGCCCAGCAGCGCGCCCTCGTGCTGCTGAAGAACGACACCCTTTCGGGAAAGGCCGCCCTGCCGTTGCGCCGCGGCCTCAGGCTGTGGGTGCAGGGGTTCGATCCGGCGGCTTTTGCCGGCAAAGCCACCATCGTCGATTCGCTCGAAGAGGCCGACATGGCCGTAATCCACCTGCAAACGCCCTGGGAGCCGCGCAATGGCGACCCCATCGAGCGGCTGTTCCACCAGGGGCGCCTCGACTTTCCCGCTCCGGAGCGCGCGCGCATCCTCGACATTTTGCGCAGGCGGCCCACCGTGGTGTGCATGTACATGGATCGGCCGCCGGTGATCCCCGAGATCGACCGGCACGCTGCCGCCCTCGTGGCCGACTTCGGCATCAGCGACGAGGCTTTTGCCGAATGGCTCTTTGGCGAAGCCGGCCCGCCCACCGGCAAGCTGCCGTTCGAGCTGCCGGCGAGCATGGAAAGCGTCGAGCAGCAGCTCGAAGACGTGCCCTGCGACTCGCCCGAGCCGCGCTACCCCTGCGGCTGGGGCCTCAGCTGGTAGCCTGCGCCCGGCGCCGCGCCTGTGCCGCCTCGATGCGCTCGCGCCACGGCATGAAGCCCAGCAGTCGCTTGGTCAGCGCGATCCAGAAAGGACTCACGAACAGCGACAGCGAGATCACGGCCAGCGTCATCTGGTAGCCATAGGTGCTCAGGGCGCCTATGTGATGGCCGGTGGCGGCCAGCAGAAACGACAGCTCGCCGATCTGGGCCAGCAGCGCGCCCCCGTACATGGCTTCGGCCCAGCCACAGCCCGACCAGCGCAGGATGAGGGCATTGACGAAATGGTTGGTCACCAGCACGAGCAGCAGCAGCGCCAGCACCTGGGCGGCATTTTCCGAAAGGAAATCCAGATCGAGCTGCATGCCCACGTACACGAAAAACAGGGCCACGAACAGCACCCGGAACGACTCGAGGCTGTCGTGCAGCCAGCGCGTGTGCTCGTCGGCATGGATCATCAGTCCGGCGAGGAAGGCGCCCAGACCCGCCGACAGGCTGAAGGCCGAGGTGACGAAGGCAAAGCCAAAGCAGAAGATGAGCGCGGCAAACACCTGCAGCTCGTGGTCGCGCTCGAAATAGTCGGTATAGGGCAGGCGCACGTGCTGCTTGCGCAGCAGCCAGATGAAAAACAGGATCACCAGCGCCGCGCCAATGGCCTGCCGCCACAGGTCTTCGGGTGCCGGACGGGTGCCACCCAGGTAGCTGGCCACCACCAGCATGGGCACCACGAGCACGTCCTGCATGAGCAGAATCGAGAGGACCTTGCGCCCCAGGCGCCGCCGGATCTCGCCACTCTCCTGCAGCAGCCGGATCACCACGGCCGAGCTGCTCAGGCTGATGATGAAGCCCAGCATGATGATGCGGCTCCAGCTCCAGTCGAGCGGCAAGCCCACCAGCGCCACCAGACCCACCGACAGCAGCACCTGCCCGATCGTGCCGCCAATGGCCACCTTCCACTGCTGCACCAGATCGGGCAGGTTTGTCTCCATGCCGATGAAAAACAGCAGCAGCACGATGCCCACGTCGCCCAGCAAGGCGATCTGATCGGCATTGGTGAACAGGCCCAAGCCCTGCTCGCTCAGCAGCACGCCGGCGATGATGTAGGCCAGCAGAAAAGGCTGTTTCAGCTTGCGCAAAACGAAGCCCACCGCCAGCACCGCAAGGCTGAACACGGCCAGGCTCGGGATGATGGGATTGAAGTGTATGTCTGCGAGAAAAAGTGGATGCATCCGCTACTTTTTGTGCAAATAAACGCCTGAAGCGTATTTTTCCAACAAACCTGATTCCATGTGCGACACCCTTGCCATCCTGCCCGACCTGACTGCCAACGGGTCGGTCATCTTTGCCAAAAATTCGGACCGCGAGCCGAACGAAGCCCAGGAGGTGGTGGCCCTTCCTGCACGCGACTGGCCACAGGGCCAGCAGGTCGCCTGCACGTATATCGCCATCCCCCAGGTGCGGCACACCTGCGCCGTGGTGCTCAGCAAGCCTTTCCAGATGTGGGGCGCCGAGATGGGCGTCAACGAGCACGGGCTGGCCATCGGCAACGAGGCGGTGTTTACGAAAGTGCCTTTCGGCAAACGCAATGACGGCCTCACGGGCATGGACCTGCTGCGGCTGGCGCTGGAGCGCTGCCAGACGGCCGAGTCGGCCGTCAACACCATCGTCGCCCTGCTCGAACGCTACGGGCAGGACGCCTGCGGCGGCTACACCAACCGCAGCTTTTTCTACCACAACAGCTTCCTCATCGCCGACCCGCGCGAGGTGTGGCTGCTCGAAACGGTGGATCGCCTCTGGGCCGCCCGCCGCATCGCGCAGGGTGCCGTGAGCATCAGCAACGGACTGACGCTGCACACCGACTACGACCGGCTGTCGCCGGCCGCTCCGGCTTTCGCCAAAAAGCGCGGCTGGTGGGACGGCCGGGGTCGCCTGCCTTTTGCCCGCACTTTCAGCGACCGCTTCTACACGCGTATGAGCAATTGCCGCGTGCGACGGCAGCTCACGCAAACGGCCGCCCGCGGTCCGGGGCTGAGCGTGCAGGACGCCATGCGCATTTTGCGGCAGCACAACCTGCCCGACGACCGGTTCACCCCGGCCAAAGCCACCACGGCCTCTGTCTGCATGCACGCCACGGGCCCGTGGAACCCCAGCAGCACCACCGGCTCGATGGTGGTCGAGCTGCCGCCAAACGGGGCGCCGCGCATCTGGCTGACGGGCACATCGTATCCCTGCATCAGTGCCTTCAAGCCCTTTCGGGTGGGAAGCGCCTGCCTGGCTGCCGACCAGACGTGGAACCGGCCCGGTGCCCTGCCCGACGACTCGCTCTGGTGGCAAAGCGAGCGCATGGCGCGCATGCTGGCCGTCTGCTGGAAAGCATACCGGCCCGCCTTGCGCGCCGAGCTGGACGCCCTCGAGCGCGAAGGCCTGGCCTTCGACTGGGCAGCTGCGCCCGAAGAGCAGGATCGCTTCAGCCGGTCACTCGTCGAACAACACCTCGGCATCGTGCAGCAGTGGCACCGGCGCCTCGAAACCGTGGTGCCACGGGCGCGCTGGCGCCATCCCCTCCGCAGCCTGTGGCCCGCGCTCCAGCAACGACAACTGAACGCCTTGCAACGCGATTCTGAGAAGGAGTGAAGGAGTGAATGAGAGACGGAG
>CAYNYN010000188.1:5572-7375 GCA_964401445.1 uncultured Saprospiraceae bacterium
GAAAAGCCGTTGCTTTCTCCGGCACCAGCGACATGGCCCGCTCGGCCATGGCCGTGATGGTGAGCGAGGGGTTCACGCCGGGGTTGGCCGATACGGCCGAGCCGTCCACCACCCACATGTGGCGATAGCCGAACACGCGATGGGCCGTGTCGATCACGCCTTCGTCGGCACTGCGACCGATGACGGCCCCGCCGAGGATGTGGGCCGTGGCAGCCTTGCCCATGAACGGCTGCTGGAAGAAGGCCGTTGGCTTGCCTTTGACGATGCGCGCAAAACGACGCGTCAGCTCGGTCGACTCGGGAATGTCAGCGCTGGGCGGGTTGCCCGTGCGCACGTCGGTATTTACGCCGCCGAACAGCGTTTTGCGAAAGCGCAGGGTGCTGTCGAGCGTCTGCATGAAGAGCAGCACCACGGTGCGGCGGGCCCAGTCGTCGACGGTGTAGAGGCGCAGCCAGCCGATGGGGTCGCGCACCAGCTCGCGCAGCATGCGCCACAAGCGCACCCACAGGTTGGGGCCGGCAGCATGCGGCACGTGCGACAGCCGCCAGAAGCCCGAGCCGGCGCCGTAGCGCACCACCTCGAGGTGGCTGTGGGCATCGGTGTGCAGGATGGAACCGATGGCCACCCCTTTCGAAAAATCGAACTGCCGCGTCAGCGTGGTGACGCTGATGAGCGTCTCGTTGTTGGTGCGGATGTGGTTGCCCACCTGCGCCGACAGGCGGGGCAGCGAGCGCTCGCGCAGCTTCATCAGCAGCGGCACCGTGCCCATCACGCCACCCGCAAAGACGACGCCCCGCACGCGATAGGTGCGCCTGCGGCCGCCCCACCATTTCAGGCTGGGCTTGACGGTGACGTCGTAGCCATCGCTTCCGTCTGCTGCGCCCACGGGGCGCACGTCCACCACCTTGTGCTCGGCCAGGATTTTGGCGCCGCGCTTCATGGCGAGGTAGAGGTAGTTCTTGTCGAGGCTGTTCTTGGCCCCCACCCGGCAGCCCGTCATGCAGGCACCACACCAGGTGCAGCCCGTGCGCGCCGGCCCCTCGCCGCCGAAATACGGATCGGCCGTGGTGCGCCCTGCCTCGCCAAAGTAAATGCCCACCTCGGTAGGCCGGTAGTCCTGTTCCTTGCCCAGCTCGCGTGCCAGTTGTTCGAGCGCCTTGTCGGCGTCGAATTGTCGGGGCACGGGTGCCACGCCCAGCATTTTGCGCGCCAGCGCATAGAAGGGCTCCAGCTCGTCCTTCCAGCGCGCCAGCCCGGCCCAGTTGCCCGTCTCGAAGAATTCCTCCGTAGGCACGGGCAGCGTGCAGGCATACACCAGCGACCCGCCGCCCACGCCGACGCCCGACAGGATGCCCACGTGCCGCAACAAGCTGATCTTCATGATGCCCTGCAGGCCCAGGGCCGGCGCCCACAGCCATTTGCGCAGGTTCCAGTTGCTTTTCGCAAAATCCTCGGGCCGGTACCACTTGCCCTGCTCCACCACCAGCACGCGGTAGCCCTTTTCGGACAGCCGCAAGGCGCTGACCGAGCCGCCAAAACCGCTGCCCATGATGAGGATGTCGTAGTCGAAATCGCGCTGTGCCTTCATTCCTGGCGATTTAGGAAAGTGGATTGGAAAAAACTGACTTTATATCGTGCGGCATACCACAAGGGTCAGGCAGTGACGGGTGACGCGTGACCCGTGACGCCCCGATACTCGGGGCAGGCTGTGACGACGTAAGCACTATCGTCCATCGTCCATCGACTGTTTATAGCCCCGGTGGTTCATGTTGAATGCCTTTTGTGAGCAATCAGACTTGATTG
>CAYNYN010000189.1:0-7329 GCA_964401445.1 uncultured Saprospiraceae bacterium
TCGTTTCGACTTTGCGCGAGGCCAGCCCTCAACCATTTTCGCTGGCGCCATTCACCCTCACCCGCTCAGCTTTTTGGCGAAAGCCACGAAGAAATCCAGTGCTTCGGGGTTTTTGGTCGAGTCGCGCTTGGCCGCCTTTTCCATGGGGAAACCCATGAGGATCTTCTTGACGGGCGTTTCCATCTTCTTGCCGCTGATGGTGTACGGTATGGCCGGCACCTCGATGACGTCGTCGGGCACGTGGCGCGGCGAGCACTCCTGCCGCAACGTCTGCCTGATCTTGTGCTTCAGCTCGTCGGTGAGCCGGTGGCCGGGTGCCATGACGACGAACAAGGGCATGTAGTCGTCGCCGCCCTCGCGCTCGAGGTTGACGATCAGGCTGTCGGCAATCTCGGGCAGCTTGTCCACCGCCCGGTAGATCTCTGCCGTGCCGATGCGCACGCCGTGGCGGTTGAGGGTGGCATCCGAGCGCCCGTAGATGATGACGGTGCCGCGGCTCGTCACCTTGATCCAGTCGCCATGGCGCCACACGCCCGGGTACATTTCAAAGTAGCTTGCTAGGTAGCGCTTGTAATCGGGATCGTTCCAGAAGAAGACGGGCATGGACGGCATGGGGCTGGTGACGACCAGCTCGCCCACCTGGTCGATGACGGGGCGACCGTCCTCGTCGAAGGCGTGCAGGTCGGCACCCAGACAGCGGCACTGGATCTCTCCTTCGTACACCGGCAGCCAGGGGTTGCCGCCGACCCAGGCGGTGCACACGTCGGTGCCGCCCGCCATGGAGGCCAGCCACACGTCCGGCTTGATGTGGTCGTACACGTAGTCGAAGGCCTCGGGCGGCAGGGGCGCTCCCGTCGAGCCGATGCTGCGCATGCTGCTCAGGTCGAAGTCGGCGCCCGGCCGGATGCCCTGCTTCATGCAGGCCACGAGGAAGGGTGCCGAGGTGCCGAAATGGGTGATGCCCGCCTCCTCGGCAAAGCGCCACAAGGTGTTGAGGTCGGGATAGGCGGGGCTGCCCTCGTACAGCACGATGGTGGCGCCGGCGAGCATGCTGGCCTGCACGAAGTTCCACATCATCCAGCCCGTGGTCGAGTACCAGAAGAACCGCTCGCCCGGGTGGACGTCGTTGTGGAAGTGCAGGTATTTCAGGTGCTCCAACAGGTTGCCCCCATGGCAGTGCGTGATGGCCTTGGGGATGCCCGTCGTGCCCGAGGAATACAACACCCAGATCGGGTGATCGAAGGGCACGGGCTCGAAGGTCACCTCGGGCGCGTCGGCGCGGAAGGTGTCGTTCCACAGCACCGTATCGCGCAGCCCGGCAGTCGATGCCCCCGCATCAAGGAAGGGCACGAGCACGGCCCGTTTGACCGTGGGCAGCCGCCCGAGCAGCTCGGCTACCACGGCTCGTTTGTCGAAGGGCTTGCCGTTGTATGTGTAGCCGTCACAGGCAAAAAGCACCTTGGGCTCGATTTGCGCGAAGCGATCCACCACCGAGTTGACGCCAAAGTCGGGGCTGCAGCTCGACCAGATGGCCCCCAGCGAGCAGGTGGCCAGGAAGGCGATGGTGGCTTCGGGGATGTTGGGCAGGTAGGCCACCACGCGATCGCCCTTCCCTACCCCTTGCTCCTGCAGCCACAGCCGCATGCTGGCCACCTGGCTGGCCAGCTCGCCCCAGCTGATTTCGGTAAGCGGGTGCCGCTCCGACTTGAAGATGATGGCCGGGCGGCTGTCGTCGCGCATCCGGAAGACGTGCTCGGCATAGTTGAGCGTGCTGCCCGTGAACCACTTGTAGAAAGGCATGCGCTCGCCTTTCAACACCTCCTGCCACGGCTGATGAAACTGCACGTCGAAATATTCGGTCACGCGCTGCCAGAAGCGCGCCACGTCGGCGACCGACCATTCCCAAAAAGCAGGGTAAGAAGAAAAATCAAGGCCTTCCTTTTCCTTCAGCCAATCGGCAAAGCGGGTCAGATGACAGGATCGGATCAGTGCCTCGTCGGGTTGCCACAGTACGGGCGGGGTTTCCGTTTTCATGAACTCGGTTTTGGGCGAATTTAGGAATCTTGCATATCTCCATTTCGACCAGGATGTAGCGCACCCCAGGCAAATCAGTAAATGGCAAACCTGAAAAAACGGCCATTTGTATTTGTAAAATTATACATATGTCGCCATTTTCCCTCGTCACGATAACTGAACTTTCCAGTTCGTCCTTTGCCCATTTGCAAGGATATTGCTTGGGAATCGTTCGAAACAATTTGTGAGGACATGGGGACGAAATCGTATTGCCGGGGGGAACGATCATTTGGAAGAAGGTTTTTCCTGCTTTGCTTCACGCTGCTTGCCATCACGGGTATGGCACGAGGAGAAGGCAGGCCGACTTTATCCTTATCAAAAGAGATCCAGAGTTCAAAAGGGGGATTCAATGGGGAATGGGGGTTTGCATGGAGCGAATTTTTGACAGCCGATCAGCTGGACAGTTTCGTGCGCACTCATGACTACGAGTCATTGCCCAAGCCCTGCCTCTGGAATGAGCTTCCCGCCGACTATCCTGCTTTCGGCTACGGCACCTTTTTCACCTGGCTGCGCATTCCGGATTCGCTCCGCAACCAGGAAATCGGAGTGTACCTACCGAAATGCCACTCGGCCTGCATTGCCTATGTGGGTCATATCGAGCTCATGCAAGCAGGCCAGCCTGCAAGCACAAAAGCCGGGTACCAACCTGCATTCCTGCCCAAAGTGGGGTATTTCATCGCCACTGACTCCATCGTACCCCTCATCATCCACGTATCCAACTACGACTATGCGGCAGGCGGCATTTTCGAGCCCGTGTACATTGGTCCGCGCGAAGGGATCGACCAGTTGTCGACCAGTCACCTGGCCGGTCCTTTCGGCATCGCGCTGGCGCTGCTCATCGCTGCCCTGTTCTACATCGGCATTTTTGCCTTCATCCAAAAGGACCGGGCCTTGCTGTACTTCGGCCTGTTCTGTCTGGCCCAGAGCACGCGGATCCTTTTCAGCGATGAGTATCCCTATGCCCTTCTCTTCAGTGGACTCGACTGGCAGCTCGTCGTTCGAATGGAGTTTGCCTCGCTCATTCTCACCATTATATTCTTCGCCCAACTGGTGCACGCGCTCTTCCCCAACCAGGCCAACAGGAAGATCATCCGTTTCTTCCAGGTGCTCAGCGCCATTTACCTGTTGCTCGTCGTGGGCACGGAACCGTACGTGTTCACCTCGCTCAACAAGGTCTACGTGCTGAGCCTGGCCCCCCTTGCCCTTTATGGTTGCTGGGTCTTCGTGCGCGCATACATCAAGGGCGAGATGGGATCGAGACTTGCCCTTTTGAGCCTGAGCATTCTCCTTGTATTGTTTTTCTTGCAATTATTCAAATATCTGCGCTTCATAGAATACGACCTGCTGGTCCCCCTGGGTTTCTATACCGGTTTCATCCTCACCCAATCCTTGCTCCTCAGCCAGCGCGTAGGGCAATACATCAAAGACCTGGGCCGGAAAGCCATGGAAAGCGCGGAGATTAAAACCAATTTTCTCACCGCCATCAGCCACGAGTTGCGTACGCCAATGAACGGGGTGATCGGCATGACCGGCCTACTCGAAAAAACGGAGCTCAATCTGGAACAAAAGCGTTATGTGCAAGCCATCAGGCACTCGAGTGAAAACCTGATGGTGCTACTGAACGACTTGCTGGATTTCACCCTGCTTACCCGCCGAAAAATTGAATTGGAGCAGGTTAAATTCCGCCTCGACAAGGCCATCGATGCCGTAGTGATGATGTACGCCGAAAAGCTACGTGCCAAGGACCTGCTGCTGCACGTGCGCATCATGCCCGGCACGCCCCGCGCGCTAACCGGGGACGAGCAACGGTTCAAGCAGGTGCTGGCCAACCTGCTGAGCAACGCCGTCAAATACACGGAAAAAGGGGAAATAAAGATCGAGGCGCGGATGACCCAGACAACAGGGGCGGGAACGGGGATGTTCCTGATTTCCGTATCGGACACCGGCATCGGGATACCGCACCACATCCAAAAACACATTTTGGATCCCTTTACACAGGGAAACAACGGCCTGAATCGCAAATTCGAAGGTGTGGGATTGGGGCTGGCCATTTCGCACCGCATCGTAGAGGCGATGGGTGGGGAAATCAGCCTGGAATCGAGTCCGGGCAAGGGCAGCACCTTCACCCTTCATCTCCCCTTCCAGTTCAGCAAGGAATCAGCGCCCCGGCCCACTGGCGAATGCCAGATTCGGCAGGCAGCCATTTTTTCCAACAATCCCGAGCTCACAGAGAGCCTGACCGTGGAGCTGAACTACCTGGGTCTGGAAATCGTGAACGAAGTACCTGCCCAACCCGGGGAGGTCATCATTTTCATCGGCGAACTCTGGTCCCTGAAAAACGAAGAAAGAGTAAGGCAGTGGCACGATGCCGGGCACATTCTCGTGCAGTGGAGCTACGGCACCCGGCGAAACAGGCTGGTCGGCTGTCACCTGGTCAATCCGCTTACCCCTGCCGCTGTCGTCGATCTGCTTCGATGCATAAAGCAGAGGAAAGAGACCGCCCCGCCCCGGCCTAATGACGAGCCGCCAAAGCACAACCTCAAAGACCTGAAAGTACTGGTGGCCGAAGACAACCCCATCAACCTCCAACTGGTGCTGACGCTGCTCCGCAAAATGGGCCTCGATCCCAAATCGGCGAGCAATGGCCTTGAAGTGCTCGAGGCCATGGAGAAACAGGCCTTCGACCTCATCTTCATGGACCTCCAGATGCCCGAGATGGACGGACTGACTGCCACCCGCAAAATCCGAAGCGATGAGGCGATCCAGCCGCAACCCGTCATCATCGCCCTGACGGCCAATGCGCTTCCCGAAGACGAAGCACGGTGCCGCGAGGCGGGCATGGAGGACTTCATCGCCAAGCCGGTACGTCCCGGCGTATTGGAAGAGAAGCTGGCCCAATGGGGTGCCGTCGCCCTGAAACGCAGACCATCACAAGTCAGCCAACAGGACTACACTCCGAAAGCCACGGGCTGAGCTGGGCGATCCCGAGCCACAGCATGCTACCCGCCCCGCACATTTGGTGGTGCTCCATGCCGGAAGCGCCCTCAACTTTTTATCTTTGGCGACGTTTGACAGACGTGCCCGCCAGGGCATCCATTCTTTTTTCAAAACGCAAAATCCAAAGGACTATGGCATTCAAACTTCCGGAACTCCCCTACGCCTACGACGCGCTGGAGCCGTACATCGATGCACGCACCATGGAGATCCACCACACCAAACACCATGGCGGCTATACGGCCAAGCTCAATGCAGCCATCGAAGGCACGGACCTCGAAGGCAAATCCATCGAAGAAATCCTGGCCAACGTGAGCAAGTACCCCGTTGCCGTACGCAACAATGGCGGCGGATACTACAACCACTGCCTCTTCTGGTCGATCATGTCGCCCGATGGCGGTGGCGAGCCTTCCGCCCAGATGAACATCCGCAAGGCCATCGAGCGCGACTTCGGCTCGTTCGAAAACTTCAAGAAAGAGTTTTCGGATGCGGCAGCCTCGTTGTTCGGCAGTGGCTGGACGTGGCTGTGTGTGGACAAGAACGACAAGCTGTTCATCTGCAACACGCCCAACCAGGACAACCCCCTCATGGACGTGAACGACTACGAAGGCACGCCCATCCTCGGCCTCGACGTGTGGGAGCATGCCTACTACCTCCACTACCAGAACCGCCGTCCCGAGTACATCGCCAACTTCTGGAACGTGGTCAACTGGCACGAGGTGACCAAGCGGTACAACGATGCCAACCCCGGCGCCTCGAATCTGTAACACACTGAATGACAAACAAAAGGGGCTAAACCTATTATGGGTTTAGCCCCTTCGTTTTTATTTTTAACGTCACAATAACACCGGAAAAACTTGACCCATATAGGTATTTACACTTAAAATTGAGGAACAAGAAGGCATTCCTGCAGCATGCGACATATCCAGAACGATTGTTCACCGCTCCCTGAAAAACGGGAGGTAAATCCCTTGGCCTATGCTGATTTTTGGAATCCTGCTCCTGCTGCTGGTACTGTACCAGCTACAGCTCGAAAAAGAGCAAGTGTAACCAAGACCCCGTTAACCCCAAAACGCGCAAAAGGTCCCGCTTCCGCGGGGCCTTTTCACTTTTACAGCTCCTCGCTCGCAAAGGGATGCTGTGCGACAAAAGTCCACAACCCCAGGCATGCGCTATTTCCTGGGTCCTTTGACGGCCTCGTACATGCGCTCGGCCTGTTCGAGCGTGAAATTACCCAGCAGGCCACCCTGGAACTGGTATTCCTTCCCACCCCGGATCTCGACATACCGAAAATCGTAGAAGGTGGCCGTGCTGTCGATCTGATTCTCGAAAATGAAGCCCTGATCCTCTTCCCTGACCACGCGGGAGAAATACGGCTGGCGCTTCACTTCGGCCAGCAGCGAGTCTTTGAGCGTCCGGGGATCGGTGGTGCTGGCATTGGAGGCATAGAGCTGCACGTCGAAACCGTCGGGGCCCTTGATGGTGATGTCTTCCTGCACGATCATGTCGCGCTTTTTTACCACGGCGCTGTCGGGTGCGAGGATGGTGAGCGGCACGCCGTACTCCATCAGGTCCAGCGGCTTGAGGGGTTCCTCGCCGGCACATCCCCAGGCCACCAGGCCGAGTATCGTCAGGGCAAGCGAATACAGTTGAATCTTCATGGTGTTAGTTTTGTCGGGCAAAAATAAGGGCAATGCCGGCCGATGCAATCGGCATTTTGCGAAAGCACAAACAAAATGCGCCACATGGCAGACAAGGTAAGGATCGACAAGTGGTTGTGGAGCGTGCGCATCTTCAAGACGCGCACCATCGCCACCAATGCCTGCAAGAGCGGCAGGATACGCATCAACGACGTGGTCGCCAAACCCTCCTCCAGCGTGGCCGTGGGCGACACGGTCACAGTGCAAAAGGACGGTTTCAACTTCACCTTCAAGGTGCTGAAGCTGATCGAGAAACGGGTGGGTTATGCCATCGCCTCCACGTGCTACGAAGACCGCACGCCCGAGGCAGAACGAAACAAGTACAAGGACTGGTTCATCGGCAAGGCAGCCGTGGAACGAAGGGAAAAGGGCGCCGGCAGGCCCACCAAAAAGGAACGCCGCGTGATCGAAGAATTCAAGGAACAATTCTTCTCATGGGACGACTGGATGGACTGGGATGAGTAGGATATGGGCCGGGATGGAGGATTTGAAGAATCGAAGAACCGAGGATTCGACGGTTGAGACTCGCTACCCCGGTGGGTCGAAACAGGCTGCTCGCGAC
>CAYNYN010000190.1:0-7308 GCA_964401445.1 uncultured Saprospiraceae bacterium
AGAACCGTCAGGCCTTCGTCCAGGTGGTGCCTTCCTTGCTGTCCTTGAGCACGATGCCGGCGGCCTGCAGCGCATCGCGGATCTTGTCGGCGGTAGCCCAGTCCTTGCGGGCGCGCGCCTCCTGCCGGATCTCGATGATCAGTTGCATGAGCTTGTCGATCATTTCGGTGTCGGCACTGTCTTCCATCTCGTCCTTGAGGCCGAAGATGTCGAAGAGGAAGGCGTGGAACACCTCCTTGAGGCGATCGATCGTTTCGGGGCGCACCTGCGCAAAGGGCAGCAGCCCGTGGTGCAGCGAGTTGATGCGGCTCACCAGCTCGAACAGCACGGCCAGCGCCTTGGGCGTGTTGAAGTCGTCGTCCATTTCGGCGTAAGCCTGGTCCATGAGCTGGTTGAGCTCCTGGTCGAGCGGGCCGGCCTGGCCGCCGCCCGGGTGCTGCATCTGCTGCAGGGTGCGGTGCGCCTCCATGAGGCGCTTGTAGCCCTTTTCGGCAGCCTGCAGTGCTTCGTCGGTGAGGTCGAGCGTGCTGCGGTAGTGCGACTGCAGCATGAAGAAGCGCACCACCATGGGGCTGTAGCCCTTGCTGATGTGGGGGCTGTCGCCCGTGAAGAGCTGCAGGGGCGTGATGGTGTTGCCGTCGCTCTTGGCCATCTTGCGGCCATTCATCAGCAGCATGTTGCCGTGCATCCAGTAGCGGGCCGGGGCATGGCCGCAGGCGCCGTAGTTCTGCGCGATCTCGTTTTCGTGGTGCGGAAACTTCAGGTCGGCGCCGCCGCCGTGGATGTCGAACTCCTCGCCCAGATACTTGGTGCTCATGGCCGAGCACTCGAGGTGCCAGCCGGGGAAGCCCACCGACCAGGGCGACTCCCACCGCATCAGGTGGCTGGGGTCAGCCTTGATCCACAGCGCAAAATCGGACGGGTGCCGCTTCTCGTCCTGCCGTTTGAGGTCGTCGCGGCTCTCGGCGATGAGATCCTCGATCTTGCGGCCCGACAGCTTGCCATACACGCCGTAGTCGGCAATGAACTTGGGCGTGTCGAAATAGACCGAGCCATTGACCACGTAGGCATAGCCGCGGTCGAGGATGGCCTTGATCATGTCGATCTGTTCGATGATGTGGCAGGTAGCGCGCGGCTCGATGCTGGGCGGCAGCACGTTGAACACGCGCATCATCTCGTGGAAGCCCAGCGTGTAGCGCTGCACGATCTCCATGGGCTCCACCTGCTCCAGGCGCGCCTTCTTGGCGATCTTGTCCTCGCCACCTACGTCGACGTCGCCCTCGAGATGCCCCACATCGGTGATGTTGCGCACGTAGCGCACCTTGTAGCCGATGTGCTGCAGGTAACGAAAAACGATATCGAAGCTGACGAAGGTGCGGCAGTTGCCCAGGTGCACGTCGCTGTACACCGTAGGACCGCATACGTACATGCCCACTTTGCCGGGTACCAGCGGTTCGAAAGGCTCTTTCTTTCGCGTCAGACTATTGTGAATGACCAGATTGTGTTTCATGGGGCAAAAATCCTTTTTTTATCGTTCCCTGCAAATGTCGTTTGCTTTCGCAAAATGAAGGCCAGCTTTCGGGAAGCGTGACGACGTGACGCGTGACGACGTGACGACGTCCACCATAGATTGTACATAATCCATAGTCCATCGTCGCAAGCAGCCTGTCTCGGTTTATCAGAAAAGCGAGCAACCAGACGCAGTTTTACTGACACAGAGTTTCACAGAGTACACACAGAGGGTCACCGAGTCCTGGTCATATTGGTTGAATCGGTGGAATCGGGCAAATCGGGTTCTCGCGCGTCCCTCCTCTCTCCTCCCTCTTCTCTCCTCACGCCCTCCTCGCGCAGTGGAACAACATTTGGACATTTCGTAACTTGACGCTCCAATCACCCAACCAGTAAAGCCATGTCGAAAAATATTACTTCGTTGTCGGGCCGAAAGGGGCTCGACGAGAGTCTCTTCGAAAAAATCGGCCAGCATGCCGAAGCCGAGGGCTACCTGACCAAGGATGCCGCCCATCGGCTCGCCGAGGAATACCTCATCGGCGACGCCACCGTGTACGGCACGGGTACCTTCTACGACTTCACGCGCCCCGAAAACAAGGACAAGAAAGTCTTCGTGTGCAACGGCACGGCCTGCCTGTGTGCCGGCACGCAAGACGAGGTGCGCAAGAAGCTGCTGCACCACTTCGAAGCCGACGAGATCGGCGAGATGACGTGCCTGGGGCGCTGCCACGAGAACTACGCCTTCCACTACGACGGCCACAATTTCTCGGGCCGCGAGGCACTCCGCCTCCTCGACGAGACGCTGCCCGAGGCCGATACCGCCCGGCCCGACACCTACACCGTGGCGGCTACCGGCCAGCCCATCCTCACCACGCCCGACTACACGCCCGAGCAGGCACGCGCCCTGGTCGAAAAGCTGGTGGCCACCAGTCCCCGGCAGTTGCTCGACGAGATCCACGCAGCACGCCTGCGCGGCCGCGGCGGCGCCGGCTTCCCCATCGGCATCAAGCTGGAGGCCTGCCACAAGGCCGCGGGCGACGTCAAGTTCATCGTGTGCAATGCCGACGAGGGCGACCCCGGCTCCTACTCCGACCGCTACCTGCTCGAGCAGCGTCCCCTGAAGCTGCTGCTCGGCATGATGATCGCGGGGCGCGCCGCCGGCGCCCATCGCGGCGTGGTGTACATCCGCTACGAATATCCCGATAGCGTGGAGGCCATCACGCGGGCCATCGGCACGCTCGAGCAGGCCGGCCTGCTCGGCGACGACATCCTGGGCAGCGGCTTCAGCTTCCGGCTGAAGCCCGTCAAGGCGCGCGGCTCCTACATCTGCGGCGAAGAGACGGCCCTGCTGGCCAGCCTCGAAGGGCAACGCCCCGAGGTGCGCGTGCGGCCACCCTACCCCGTGCAGTACGGCCTGTTCGGCAAGCCCACCGTCGTCAACAACGTCGAGACGCTCGCCAACCTGCCCTGGATCCTCGAGCACGGCGGCCAGGCCTTTGCCGCCATCGGCACCGAGAAGTCGACCGGCACCAAGCTGCTGTCGCTCGACAGTGCCTTCCGCCGCCCCGGCGTGTACGAGGTGGCCATGGGCACGCCCCTGCGCACCGTGGTGGACGAGCTGGGGCAGGGCTTCCGCCGCCCCGTCAAGGCCCTCCACATCGGCGGGCCGCTGGGCGGGCTGGTGCCTGTCGG
This sequence comes from uncultured Saprospiraceae bacterium, assembly GCA_964401445.1. Lineage (GTDB taxonomy): Bacteria > Bacteroidota > Bacteroidia > Chitinophagales > Saprospiraceae > WFYJ01. Next base: position 3,202 of record CAYNYN010000190.1, read on the forward strand.
CAAAATCGACGAGCTGACGGTCGACTTCGAGTCGTTTGCGCAAGCGGGCTTCCTGCTCGGCCATGCCAGCGTGGTCAGCGTGCCCGAAGACTTCCCCATGATCGAGTACCTCGAACACCTGTTTGCATTCACCGCACACGAGAGCTGCGGCAAGTGCTTCCCCTGCCGCATCGGCTCGGTGCGCGGCAAGGAGCTGCTGCACAAGGCGCGCACCGAAGACTACCCCATCGACCGCGAGCTGTTCGACGACCTGCTCATGACGCTCAAGGAAGGATCGCTGTGTGCCCTGGGCGGCGGCATGCCGTTGCCCGTATACAACGCATTGCAGTACTTCGGCGACGAGCTCGAAGCGTATTTCCGGTAAGCCATCCCGCTCCCGGCACCGAAACCCGCACGCTCCACCTCCGTTTCGCTTTCGCAAAAACCATCCGACCATGAAAAGCACGACCAGCCCACATACCCCCACGGCCGCTGCAACCACCACCGGCAACACGGCCTGGATCAACGGCCAGCCTTTCGAGATCGAGCCCGGCGAAACCATCCTGCAGTTCATCCGCCGCCACCGCGGCGACAAGCTGGTGCCCACGCTCTGCGACGCGCCCAACCTCGAGCCCTTCGGCTCGTGCCGCGTGTGCAGCGTAGAGGTAGGCAAGACCGGCAACGGCATGCACCTCAAGACGGTAGCCTCCTGCCACACGCCCGTCGAGCCGGGCATGACCATTTTTACGGAAAGTGAAAAAATCCGGAAGCTGCGCCGCAACATCGTCGAGCTGGTGCTCACCGACCACCCGCTCGACTGCCTCACCTGCGAGGTGAATGGCAACTGCGAACTGCAGGACGTGGCCGCACGCGTGGGCATCCGCAGCGTGCGCTACCCGCAGGGCAAGACCCATACCGACCGCCCCAAGGACACCAGCCACCCCTACATGCGCGCCGACCTGTCGAAGTGCATCATGTGCTACCGCTGCGTGCGCGCCTGCGACGAGGTGCAAGGCCAGTTCGTGCTGGGCGTCAAGGGGCGCGGCTTCGACAACACCATCATCATGGGGCTCGACGGCAACTTCCTCGAGTCCGACTGCGTGTCCTGTGGTGCCTGCGTGCAGGCATGCCCCACCAGCGCCATCCACGACGTGTACCAGAGCAAGGCCTGGCTGGGCCAGGACAAGGTGCGCACCACCTGCACCTACTGCGGCGTGGGCTGCCAGCTCGAGGTGAACGTCAAGGAAGGCGAGATCCTCAGCATCACGGCACCCTACGACGCCGAGGTGAACGCCGGCCATACCTGCCTCAAGGGGCGCTACGCCTTCAGGTTTTACAAGCACCCCGACCGGCTGAAGTACCCCATGATCCGCCGGGGCGACACATTCGAGCGCGTGACGTGGGACGAAGCCTACGACTACATCGCAGAGAAGTTGCTCGCCATCCGCGAACAATACGGGCCCGACGCCATCGCCGGCATCTCGTCGGCGCGCACCACCAATGAGGAGAACTACCTCATGCAGAAAATGATCCGCGCCGTCATCGGCACCAATAACATCGACGGCTGCGCCCGCGTGTGCCACTCGCCCACGGCCATCGGCATGCAGCGCACCTTCGGCACCGGCGCCGCCACCAACTCCATCGAAGACCTCGAATACACCGAGTGCATCCTCGTCATCGGCGCCAACCCCACGGCGGCCCATCCCGTCACCGGCGCCAAGATCAAGCAGAAGGCCATGAAGGGCACGCCCCTCATCGTGGTGGATCCGCGCCGCACCGAGCTGGCCAAATACGCCACGCACCACCTGCAGCTGCGCCCCGGCACCAACGTGGCCCTGCTCGACATGATGCTCTACTACATCATCACCGAGGGGCTGGTGGACGAAGACTTCATCCAGCGCCGCACCGAAGGCTGGCAAGCGTTCCGCGACGGCATCCTCGGCCTCGACATCGACGAGCTGGAGCGCGTCACGGGCGTGCCGCGCGAGGAGGTGCGCGCCGCAGCCATCACCTACGGCTCGGCCCGCGCCGCCATGTCGTTCCACGGCCTGGGTGTGACGGAGCACTACCAGGGCACCTACGCCGTGATGCAGATTGCCGACCTGGCCATGATCACGGGCAACGTCGGCCGGCGCGGCACGGGCGTCAACCCGCTGCGCGGCCAGAACAACGTGCAGGGCGCGGCCGACATGGGCGTGCAGCCCTATCAGGGCGCCGGCTACCTGCCCGTCGAAGACCCGGAGATCATCCACGAGTTCGAGCGCTTCTATGGCCGCTCCATGCCGCGCAAGTCGGGATACACCATCCCGAAGATGTACGAGGCGGCCCTCGAAGGCAAGCTCAAGGCCCTGTGGATCACCGGCGAAGACGTGGTGCAGAGCGACCCCAACTCGGAAAAAGTCATCGCCGCACTCAAAAAGCTCGACCTGCTGGTCGTGCAGGAGATCTTCCCGACCGAGACCTCGAAGCTGGCCCACGTGGTGCTGCCCGCCGCCTCCTTCCTCGAGAAGGAAGGCACCTTCACCAATGGCGAGCGCCGCATCCAGCGCGTGCAGAAAGTGGTGGATCCCATCGGCGAGGCCAAGCCCGACGGCCAGATCTACGTCGAGATGATGAACCGGCTGGGCTACCCGCAGCCACCCTACTCGGCAGCCGGCGTGCTCGAAGAGATCAGCCAGATCGTGCCCTTCTTCGCCGGCGTGCGCTGGGACGAGCTCGGCCCCAACGGCAAGCAGTGGCCCGTCAAGCCCGACGGCACCGACACCAAGGTGCTGCACCAGGAATCGTTCAAGCGCGGCAAGGGCCGGCTGGTGTTCACCAACTTCATCGAGACGGAAGAGATCGTCGAACACTACCACGACTATCCCTTCATCCTGACCACCAACCGCACGCTCGAGCACTACAACGCCGGCACCATGACGCGACGCACGCCCAACCGCGAGCTGGTGCGCGAAGACGTGCTGCTCATCCATCCCGTCGATGCGGCCACCCACGGCATCCACACCGGCGACCTGGTCGAGGTGGAATCGCCGCGCGGCAAGGTGCACATCCATGCCCGCGTCACCGAAGAGGTGAAGCCCGGCGTGCTCAGCACCACCTTCCACTTCCCCGACATCCTGCTCAACCGCATCACCAGCGACGTGCACGACCCCGTGGCCGACTGCCCCGAATACAAGGTGGTGGCCGTGCGCATCCGCAAGGTGACCGAAGCCGCTGCCGAAGCATAGCCGCCGACCGAGAAGCACGCCAGCCATGACGGTGCAACAGAGACACGAGACAGGCCTCCCGGTATCGCCCCCGATGGTGGGGTGGTACCGGCTGGCGGTGCTCGTAGTGGCCCACCTCCTGCTCGCGCTCTTCATCAACGGACTGCTCTTTCAGGAGCCCGCACTGACGTGGCTCACAGCGCTCTCGGCCGCCACGGCCTCGCTCGTACAGCCCACGCTGGTAGCCAACGCCCTCGTGCTGGCCCTGATCGTGGGGGTCGGACTGAACGGATGGTGCCGCATCCCGCTGCGCCAGCTCGGCTGGCGATACGCCGACTTTCTGCGGGCACTCGGCATACTGGTGGTGTGGGTAGTCCTCTGGCAGCTCTGCCTCGGGGCAATGGCGTGGTGGGCACATGGCGCCTTGCCAGACGCCAGGCCAACCCGGGTGTTTTCCACACAGTTGGTCGGCCGGCTGATCGGACAGCTTTTCGGCAATGCGCTGTATGAAGAGACGTTTTTTCGGGCCTTCCTGTTCTCCCAGTTTTTCCTGCTGCTTTCGCAAAAAACGACCCGTCGGCGGGCTATCGTCGGCGCAGCGCTGGCCTCACAGGTGATTTTTGCCCTGAGCCACCTGCCCAATCGCCTGCTCCTCGGCAAAATGGACAGTGCTGCGGCGCTGGTGGCCGACCAGCGCGCACTTTTCCTCTTTGGTCTGATCATGTTGCTGCTGTGGTGGCGCCTGCACAACCTGTGGCTGGTGGTGGGGCTGCATGCCGTCAACAATGCGCCCTTTTCCCTTTTCCAGTTCGAGGGGATGAACCCCAACGCTGTCTGGGACGGGCTGCTCTTCGCATTGGCCGTCTTCGCCCTGTACCCGCCCGCCGCGCGATGGATGAGGAGATGGACTTGAGAGGAGTGA
>CAYNYN010000191.1:0-7307 GCA_964401445.1 uncultured Saprospiraceae bacterium
CGCTCAACGCTCAACCATTTTTTTCATCCAAAATATCTGCAGACATGGCAGTAATGAAAGTCATCGAGATCATGGCCGACTCCGACAAGAGTTGGGAAGACGCCACCGCCAGGGCCGTGGCCAAAGCATCTGAAACCATCAAAGGCATCCGCTCGGCCTACGTGCAGAGCCAGAGCGTGACCGTCAAGGACGGCAAAGTGGACAAGTACCGCGTCAACGTCAAGATCACCTTCGAGGTGAAGGACTGATGCATGAGAGGCGCCTCTGCGAGGAGGTGCGCAACGCAAGATGTGGGCCCCGGGCGCATGTCTTGCGTTTTTGTTTTTGTAATTGAGTCAAAGAGCCTTACCTTTGCCCCACTTTTGACAAACCCGGCCACAAGCGATAAAAGCAAGCTGAAATGAAAAGAACGTACCAGCCTTCGAGAAGAAAGCGCGTCAACAAGCATGGTTTCCGCGAGCGCATGAGCAGCAAGAACGGCCGCCGCGTGCTTGCCCGCCGTCGTGCCAAGGGGCGCCACAAGCTGACCGTATCCGACGAGAAGCGCCTGAAGTAATTCGCGCGCCGCATCATACGTGATGCTCCTTTTTGCGGTTATCGGATGCCGGATTGTACGCACGTGCAGTCCGGCATCCGTCGTTTGTGCTGCCGGGATTGGGCGCCTTTCGGCAAACGGGGCATGTGCGTATCTTTCCCGCCAACATGATGGGCTGGCACAGCCCCCAACCAATCCTGAAAGGACGCCAACATGTCGGAAAAGAAACTCTTCCTCCTCGACGGGCACGCCCTGATCTACCGCGCCCATTACGCCTTCATCAGCCGCCCCCTGATCAACTCCAAGGGCATCAACACCTCGGCCATCGTGGGCTTCGTGCGCACCCTGTGGGACATCCTGCAGAACCAGAAGCCCACCCACATCGCCGTCGTATTCGACCCTTCGACGCCCACCTTCCGCAACGAGATCTACGAGCCCTACAAGGCCAACCGCGATGCCCAGCCCGAAGACATCACCATCGCCATGCCTTACGTGCAGGAGATCATCAAGGCCTTTCGCATCCCCGTGGTCGTGGTCGATGGCTATGAGGCCGACGACGTGATCGGCACGCTGGCCAAGCAGGCCGAGCAGCAGAGCTTCGAGGTGTACATGGTGACGCCCGACAAGGATTTCGGCCAGCTCGTCGACGACAAGGTGTTCATGTACAAGCCCTCGCGCAAGGGCAACGGCGTGGAGATCTGGGGTGTGCCCGAGGTGCTCGAAAACTGGGACATCGAGCATGTCGATCAGGTGCGCGACATCCTCGCCCTGGCCGGCGACAGCTCCGACAACATACCGGGCGTGCCGGGCGTGGGACCCAAGACGGCCGCCAAGCTCATCAAGCAGTACGGCTCGGTGGAAAACCTGCTGGAGCACGTCGACGAGCTGAAGGGCAAGCTGCGCGAGCGCATCGAGCAGTACGGCGAGCAGGCCCTGCTGTCGAAGAAGCTGGCCACCATCATCACCGACGTGCCCGTCCAGTTCGATCCGGAGAAGTACAAGGTGGAGCCGTACGACCGCGAGCGCCTCACCGAGCTGTTTCGCGAGCTGGAGTTCCGCACGCTGGCCACACAGATCCTCGGCGAGCAGGACTCGGATACCGACATGCAGCCGGCGGCCACCACCGTCAAAACGACCGGCGGGCCGGCAGGGGTGCAGGGCACCCTGTTTGGCGACAGCCCCACGCCCACGCGCCCGCCCGAGCACTCGGTAGCCGAGCACACCATCCACACCGTGGAGCACCAGTACCACATCGCGCGCGACGAGCAGGAGCACCGCCAGCTCATCGAAAAGCTGGAGGGCGCCGAGCTGTTCGCCTTCGACACCGAGACGACCGAGCTGGACCCCAACAAGGCCGAGCTGGTGGGCATGTCGTTTGCCCTCGAGGCGCACGAGGCCTGGTACGTGCCGCTGCCCGCCGACGCGCAGGAGCGCCGCACCATCCTCGAGCGTTTCCGGCCCGTGCTCGAAAACGCCGCCATAGGCAAGGTGGGCCAGAACATCAAGTACGACGCGCTGATGCTGAAGTGGGAAGGCATCGAGCTGGCCGGCACCTTCTACGACACCATGATTGCCCACTACCTGCTCGAGCCCGACCTGCGCCACAACCTCGACTATCTGGCCGAGACCTACCTGAAGTATCAGCCCGTCAGCATCGAGTCGCTCATCGGCAAAAAGGGCAAGAAGCAGCTCAGCATGCGGCAGATCCCCGTCGAGCAGGTGGCGCCCTATGCCGCCGAGGATGCCGACATCACGCTGCAGCTGTACCATCTGCTCTTCCCCCGCCTGAAAGAGGAGGGCCTCGAGGAGCTCTATTTCCGCATCGAAGAGCCGCTCATCAAGGTGCTGGTGGACATGGAGCACGCAGGCATCAACCTCGACGTGGACTTCCTGAAGCAGTATTCGAAAGAGCTTGCGCAAAAAATGCAGCAGATCGAGGCGCGCATCTACGAGCTGGCGGGGCAGCGCTTCAACATCGCCTCACCCAAACAGGTGGGCGAGATCCTTTTCGAAAAACTCAAGATCCCGTACCGCTGGCGCAAAACGCGCACGGGCCAGTACAGCACCGACGAGGAGAAGCTCAGCGAGCTGGCCAAGGAGCACGAGATCGCGCGCGCCATCCTCGACTATCGGCAGCTGGCCAAGCTCAAGAGCACCTACGTCGATGCGCTGCCCCCCCTGGTCAACCCGCGCACGGGACGCATCCACAGCTCGTTCAACCAGACGGTGGCCGCCACGGGGCGCCTCAGCTCCAACAACCCCAACCTGCAGAACATCCCCATCCGCACCGAGGAGGGCCGCCAGATACGACGCGCCTTCATCCCGCGCGACGACCAGCACCGCCTGCTGTCGGCCGACTACTCGCAGATCGAGCTGCGCCTCATCGCGGCCATCAGTGGCGACGAAGCCATGCTCGAAGACTTCCGCAAGGGGCTCGACATCCACCGCGCCACGGCCGCACGCGTGTTCGACGTGCCCTACGACGAGGTGACGCCCGAGCAGCGCCGCCGCGCCAAGACGGTCAACTTCAGCATCATCTACGGTGCCGGCGCCACCAACCTGTCGCGCCAGCTCGACATCAAGCGCAGCGAGGCCCAACAGCTCATCGAGCAGTATTTCAAAAAGTATCCGGGGCTGAAGGACTACATGGACCGCATGGTGGCCTTTGCCCGCGAGCACGGCTACGTGACCACGCTGCTGGGCCGCCGCCGCTACCTGCGCGACATCAACTCGCGCAACTCGCTGGCGCGCAGCAATGCCGAACGCATGGCCATCAACACGCCCATCCAGGGCACGGCCGCCGACATGATCAAGCTGGCCATGATCCAGATACATCAGGCCTTGCGGCAAATGCAGGCGCGTACGGCCATGGTGCTGCAGGTGCACGACGAACTGGTCTTCGACGTGCCGCTCGACGAGCTCGATGCCGTGCGCGACATGGTGGTAGACAAAATGAAGAATGCGCTGCCCGACCTGCCCGTGCCCATCGTCGTCGAGGCGGGCGTCGGGCGCAACTGGCTGGAGGCCCATTGAGGTGCCCGGCCGCTACTCCGTCCAGCGGAAGGTGGCCAGGATGTGCTCGATGTCCTGCTTGAGAAACTCGTAGGCGGGGGCGAGCGAGTCGGGGCGCGCCTCGGCGTGGAAGTAGAGCGCGCCACGCCAGAAGTGCTTTTGCGCCAGGCTGTCGGTCAGGAAAAACTGATAGGGCGAGGCGGCAGGCCCTTCCACCTCGAAGATCATGCCTTTGGCGCCATGGCCGTTGCGAAACTCGCGTTCCTCGATGTAGGTGGCGCGCTTGTTGTGCCAGTCGGTCATCTTGAAGGCGTCGTGCCGCAGCTTGTCGAGGGGGTTGTCGGCGTCGATGGGGATGTAGCTGCAGTGGATGCGTGCGTTCAGGTCGGGAAACCAGATGTCGAACCAGCAGGGGTGCAGCGGCTTCTCGTCGAAGAAGTCGGTGTCCTGCACGATGCGGGCATAGGCGGGGTACTCGAAGGTGAAGGCGCAGTAGTCTTCGTCGAACTGGACGTATTGGCCCCTTTCGGGAAACACGATACGCGGATAGCCCCGCGGCTTGGGCACGGGCGTGTATTCGGCACAAGCGCTCCACAGTATCATCAGTGCGAAAGCCATGAGCAGGAAGCGGAAGGTGCGGTCGTTGCGGTTCATGAGGTCGTTTTTTGGGTAGCACCACCTTGCGTTTGCTGCTTTTCGGGCAGCGTGATGCGGATGCGATGGATCTGCCGTTTGTCGCTCTCTACCACCTTGATGCGGTAGCCTTTCCAGATCACTTCTTTGCCGGAAGGCGGGATGTACCCGAGCAGCTGCAGGATGAGCCCTGCCAGCGAGTCGGAGTCGCCCCGGTCCTTTTCGAAGATGTCGGGATCGACGCCGAGCACGCGCGCCACGTCGTGCAGCATGGCCTTGCCCTCGAACTCGTAGGTGCGCTCGTCGATCTTTTCGTAGAACGTTTCCTCTTCCTCTTCATCGAACTCGTCGCGGATCTCGCCGATGACTTCTTCCATGACGTCTTCGAGCGTGACCAGTCCGGCCGTGCCGCCATACTCGTCCACCACGATGGCCATGTGCATGTGGCGCTGTTGAAACTCTTTCAGCAGCTCGTTTATTTTCTTGGTCTCGGGCACGAACAGCATGTTTTCCTTGCGCACCAGCCGCTGCCAGCGGAAATTGGCGGGAGCGTCGAGGTGGCCGATGAGGTCTTTGGCGTAGAGGATGCCCACGATGTGGTCGAGGTCTTCCTCGTATACCGGCAGGCGCGAGTAGCCCGATTCCTTGATCTTTTTGAGCACTTCGCGGTAGGGCGTCTGCCACTCGACGGCCACGATGTCGGGGCGGGGCTTCATGATCTGGCGCACCGACACCTCGCTGAACTTGACGATGCGCTTGAGCATCTCGATTTCCTGATGGGCATTGCCTTCGCGGCTCACCGTCAGGTCGATCGCCTGGTCGATCTCTTCGCGGCTGGCCAGGGGGCCGCCGCTGTGGCGGCGCTCCAGCCGGTTTTCGATGATGCGCGTGCCATTGACCAGCAGGGCGCTCAGGGGCGCAAACAGGCGCATCAGCACCATGAGCGGCCCCGACATGAAGCGCGCCATCTGCAGGTTGTTGATGCGGGCATAGATCTTGGGTGCCACCTCGCCAAAGAGCACCAGCAGGAAGGTGACGCCCACCACCGTGATGACGAAGTTGAGCCCCGAGGCCATGCGCTCCACGCCGATAGCCAGGTCGAACTGCTCGATGAGCGCTGTCGACCACCGTTCCAGCACCCCTTCGGCCAGCGTGTGCCGCAGGATGAAGTCGGACACGATGACGATGGCGATGTTGATGAAGTTGTTGCTGATGAGGATGGTGGCCAGCAGGGTGCGCGGCTTTTCCTTGAGCTTCAGGATGCGCTTCGCTGCCGGCGTGTTTTCTTCCGAGAGCCGGGCAAAGTCGTTGAGCGAGAGCGAGAAGAAGGCCACTTCCGAGCCCGAGATGAGGGCCGAGCTCACGAGCAACAACAACAAGGCAGCTATCGCGCCGCCGAGTTGCAGGGGCGAAATAGCTGCCGCGAGCAGAATGAGGCTATATACAGGGAGCGTACGTCGGTAAGATTCCGTTTCCAAGGTGATCACAATTGATGAATACAGTTCCGGGCTGGCCCGTCGGCTCAGAAGGGCAGATCGTCTTCGCCTTCCGATGCGGGGGGCTCTGCCGCGCCGGCGTCTTCCACGGCAGGCGGCCCGCCGGCCTTCACTTCGTCTTCGGGGCCGGGGAAGTAGCCGCTGCTGCTGCCGCTACCATCGCCCGGCTGTCGCAGCAGACGCATGTAGTTGGCCACCACTTCGGTGATGTAGCGGTCCTGGCCGTTGGCATCCTGGTATTTGCGATGGGTCAGCTTGCCTTCCACGTACACCAGCGCGCCCTTCTTGAACGAGCGTTCGGCCTGCTCGGCGCGGTTGCGCCAGGCCACGATGTTGTGCCACTCGGTCATGTCCTGCCACTCGCCGTTTTTGTCCTGATAGCGTTCGGTTGTGGCGAGGGAGAATTTGGCCACCTTGGCACCACTTTCCAGTGTGCGCACCTCGGGGTCGCGCCCCAGGTTCCCTACGAGAATGACTCTGTTGATCATAGCATTGGGGGTTTACGGGTGAATAAGGTGTTTATGCGTGTGCCTTTCGGCAAATGCTTAAAGTTAAAGAAATCGCTTGCAAAATTCACCCGTCATTTTCGGGAGCGCAAACTTACGCAAGTTTTCGAAGGGGACGCGCTGCAGGGGCGGGCTGCATGGCGGCAATGTGGCACAGGACACCCGCCAATAGGTGGCGTGGATGAGCTGGTGCGTCAGGCGCTGGCGATGCTGCCAGCAGCGGTCGAAGGCCGTGGGGGAGATGCCTTCGAGCCATTTGCTTTGCGCAAAAAGCGCTTCCGGTGCTTCGGTCTGCGTGCTGACTGGCTCTGTCCACGGGAAGTCGAACAGGCCGGCCCACACGTCGCCGGGCGGGCGTTGGAGGATGAGGGTTGCCTGCCCGTCGTCGCACACGAAGTAGTGCACGTGGCGCGTGCGCACCTGCAGCTTGCGCTGCTTGACGGGGAAGTCGGTGGGGCGGTCCTGCCGGCGGGCGCGACATCCGTCGGCCAGGGGGCAGGCCGCACATTGCGGCCGGGCCGGCGTACAGACCGTAGCCCCCAGGTCCATCATGGCCTGGTTGAAGGGACCGGGCCGCTCGGGGTCGAGCAGGCGGTTGGCCAGCGTCGTGTAGTGGCGTTTGCCGGCACCCGTGTCGATGGGGGTGTCGTCGGCCAGGTAGCGCGACAGCACCCGCAGCACGTTGCCGTCGACCACGGCATGGGGCCGCCCAAAGGCGAACGAGGCGACGGCAGCGGCGGTGTAGGGGCCTACGCCCCGGAGCTGCAGCAGCCCTTCGTAGGTGTCGGGAAACCGGCCGCCCAGCTCGTGGGCCACGTGGCGGGCGGTGCGCCACAGGTTGCGTGCGCGGGCGTAGTAGCCCAGTCCTTCCCACAGCTTGAGTACCTCGTCTTCCGGGGCGTCGGCCAGGTCGTGCACCGTAGGGAAGCGTTTGCGGAAGCGCTCGAACCAGGGCAGGCCCTGCTCGACGCGCGTCTGCTGCAGGATCACTTCCGAGAGCCACACCAGATAAGGATCGCGTACGCCCTTCCACGGCATGGGGCGGGCACAGGTGCGATGCCAGGCGAACAGCTGCCGCCGGAATGCAAGGATTTCTTCTTCGGTCAGATCGTGTGCTTGCATGAG
>CAYNYN010000192.1:0-5410 GCA_964401445.1 uncultured Saprospiraceae bacterium
TCATTCCTGCACATACACCCTCTTCACCCGCTCCGACACGCGCGTGAACACCTCATAGGGGATGGTATCGAGCTGGCGGGCCATCTGCTGCACGGGCAGATGGTGGCCGAACACCTCCACCTCGTCGCCCTCCTGCACCTCGGGGATGTGCGTCACGTCGATCATGCACATGTCCATGCAGACGTTGCCCACGATGGGCGCCTTTTTGCCCCGCACGAAAAGGGCATAGCGCCCGCGTCCCAGCGCCCGGGGCAGGCCGTCGGCATAGCCGATGGTGACGGTGGCGATGCGTGCCGGCGCTTCGGCGCGCCAGGTGCGGTTGTAACCCACCGTCTCGCCGGGGGCGAGCTGCTTCACCTGCGACACGCGCGCCTTGAGCGAGAGCACGGGCCGCAGGGCATGCTGCACCTGCCCGCTGCTGTCGATGCCGTACAGACCGATGCCGAGCCGCACCATCTCCCACTGGTATTCGGGGAAGCGCAGGATGCCTGCCGAGTTGAGGATATGGCGCATGGGCCGATAGCCGAGCGCAGCAGCGATCCGCTCGTACATGGCCATGAAGGCCTGCGCCTGCCGATGGGTAAAGGCATCTTCGGCGGGGTCTTCGCTGGCGGCCAGGTGCGAAAAGACGCTGCGCACGCGCACGCGCGGGTGGGCGCGCAGCAGCTCCAGCGCCTCGTCGAGCTGATGGGCCTCGAAGCCGAGGCGATGCATGCCGGTGTCGAGCTTGAGGTGTACGCCGGCCTCCACGCCGCGCGCCTCCACCTGCTGCAGGAATTTGCGCAGCAGCGAGGGGCTGTACAGCTCCGGCTCCAGCGCGTAGCGCAGCATCATGTCGAAAGCGGCCTCTTCGGGGTTGAGCACGAGCATGGGCGTGCGTATGCCCGCCTGTCGCAGCTCGACCCCCTCGTCGGCGTAGGCCACGGCCAGGTAGCTGATGTTGTGAAACTCGAGCAGGCGCGCCACCTCGGCCCCGCCGCTGCCGTAGGCCGCTGCTTTCACCATGGCCATGGTGCGCACGCCCGGCTCCAGGTATTTCGAAAAGACGGACAGGTTGTGCACCAGCGCGCCCAGGTGCACCTCCAGCACCGTGTTGTGCACCTTGCGCGCCAGCCGGTTGGCCACGCGCTCGAAGGCGAAATCGCGCGCGCCCTTGATGAGCACCGCCTCGTTTGCGAAAGCGAGGCGCCCCGCATCGATGGCGGCGAGCAGCGCTTCGGTGGTATCGAAGAAGGCCGTGTCCATGCCTTTCGGCAAATGGGGCGCCGCGGCCCGCACGGCACGCCCCACCCCGATGAAGCGATCGATGCCGTGGCCGGCCACGAGGCGGGCCACGTCGCGGTAGAGCACCTCGGCATCGCGGCCGCTCTGCAGGATGTCGGAAAGGATGAGCGTGCGCCGCGGCCGATTGCCCTGCTGCTCCAGAAACTGCAGCGCGATGGCCAGCGACCCCAGGTCGGAGTTGTAGCTGTCGTTGACCACCAGGCACTGCTGCACCCCTTCCTTGAGTTCGAGCCGCATGGCCACGGGCTCCAGCCGCGCGAAGCGGGCCACCACCTCGGGCGTGGCCCGTCCCAGCACGGCACAGACCGCCAGGCAGTGCAGCGCATTCTCCACGCTGGCCCTGTCGGCAAAGGGCACCTCCAGCTCGAGCTCATGGCCCTGCAGCTGCACCGTCAGCAGGGTGCGCTGGCCCTGCACCTCCTCGCGCACCACCCGCATGTCGGCCCCGGCATCGGTGCGCGACCAGCCAAAGAGGCGCCTGTCGGCAAATCGCGCCTGCAGCGCCGCCCAAACCTCCTGCTGGTCGCGGCAGGCCACGATCACCTCGGCCGTCTCGAAGAGTTTCAGCTTCTCCTGCAGCTTTTCCTGCCTGTCGGCAAAACCTTCGTCGTGCGCCGGTCCCAGCGTGGTGAACAGCCCGATGGTGGGCCGGATGATGGCGGCCAGGCGCTCCATCTCTCCCTTTCGGGAAATGCCGGCCTCGAAGAGGGCCAGCTCGTGCCCGGGGCCGAGCTGCCACACCGACAGCGGCACGCCCGACTGGCTGTTGTAGCTGCGCGGGTTGCGCACCACCTGCACGAAAGGATGCAGCAGCTGGTAGAGCCACTCCTTGACGATCGTCTTGCCGTTGCTGCCCGTGATGCCCACCACCGGCAAGTCGAAGTGGCTGCGATGCCATGCCGCCAGCCGCTGCAGGGCGGCCAGCGCGTCGGGCACCTGCAGGATGGTGGCCTCGGGCAGGGCGGCATTTGCCGGAAGGCGCTCCACCACGAAGTGGCGCACGCCTTGCTGCCAGGCCTCCTGCACGAAGTCGTGCCCGTCGAGGCGGCGCCCCTGCAACGCGAAGAACAGCGACGAACGCGGAAAGACGACCTGCCGGCTGTCGAGCAGCAGGTGGGCCACCTCGGCCTCGGGCCGGGGCATCTGCAGCACGCGCGCGCCGATGACGCGGGCTATGGTCTGAACGGGGTATGACATGACTGCAAAGGTATGACTGGAGCAGACGATGGACGATGGACAATGGACGATAGACGATGGACGATAGTACTTACGACGTCACAGCCTGCTTCCGACAGGTCGGAACAGGCTCCGCGTAGCGGGGGTGTCACGCGTCACGGTTTCACTGCCTGCCCCCGATTGAAATCGGGACAGGCTCCGACTTGTCGGAGCGTCACGATCTCGGGGCCATAAAAAAACGCCCGCGAGGAACGATGTCCTCACGGGCGTACACTCGGTATCGTTGGCATCGACGCCGGGGCGTCATTATGCCTTTTCGTCTTTCTGCTCGTCGTCCTTCTTGTCGGCTTCTTCGGCCTTCTCCTCCTGCTCTTCGGCAGCGCCTTGCTGGAGCTGCTCCTTCAGTTGGCTGAAGACGTCCAGATCGCCGAGGGTCTCCTTCTCGATCTGCTGTGCCTTCTTCTTGACCACCTGACGCACCTCTTCCTTCTCCTTGCGCTTGGTCGTCTTCTCCTCTTCGATGGCTGCCTTCTTGATGTCTTCGAGGTAGCGCAGGTGCGACACGAGGATGCGCTTGTCGTCGCGGTTGAATTCGATCACCTTGACGGTGAGCGTCTCATCCACCTCGGCCAGCGAGCCGTCTTCCTTGCGGATGTGACGGATGGGTGCGTAGGCCTCCAGGCCGTAGGGCAGCTGCAGGATGGCACCGCGGTCGTCGCGACGGATGACGGTGGCCTCGTGGTAGGAGCCCACAGGGAACACTTTCTCGAACGTATCCCAGGGGTTCTCTTCGAGCTGCTTGTGGCCCAGCGACAGCTTGCGGTTCTCCTTGTCGATGTCGAGGATGACCACCTCGATCTCCTCACCTACCTTGGTGAACTCGGAAGGATGGCCGTAGCGCTTGGTCCACGACAGGTCGGAGATGTGCACCATGCCGCCGATGCCTTCGTCCAGCTCGACGAACACGCCATAGGGCGTCAGGTTGCGCACGCGGCCCTTGTGGCGGCTGCCCACGGGGAAGCGCTCTTCGATGTCTTCCCAGGGATCCTTGCTGAGCTGCTTGATGCTGAGCGACATGCGGCGCTCTTCGCGGTCGATGGTCACGATCTTGGCCTCGATCTCTTCACCCAGCTTGAAGTACTCGCGGGCGTTGATGGGCTGGTTGCTCCAGCTCACCTCCGAGACGTGGATCAGACCCTCGACGCCGGGCTTGACCTCGAGGAATGCACCGTAGTCTTCGATGTTGACGATGCGGCCCTTGACCACGGCACCCTCCTTGATCGACTCGTCGAGCGTGTCCCAGGGGTGCGGCTGCAGCTGCTTGAGGCCCAGCGAGATGCGCTTCTTGTTCTCGTCGAAGTCGAGCACCACCACGTTGATCTTCTGGTTGAGCTCGAGCACCTCGCTCGGGTGGTTGATGCGGCCCCACGAGATGTCGGTGATGTAGAGCAGGCCGTCCACGCCACCCAGGTCGAGGAAGGCACCGAAGTCGGTGATGTTCTTGACCACGCCTTCGAGCACCTGACCTTTCTCGAGGCTGGCGAGGATCTTCTCGCGCTGCTCGGCCAGGTCGCTCTCGATGAGGGCTTTGTGCGATACCACGGCGTTCTTGATCTGCTCGTTGATCTTGACGACCTTGAACTCCATGGTCTTGCCCACGTAGCTGTCGTAGTCGATGATGGGCTTGATGTCGATCTGCGAGCCGGGCAGGAACGTCTCGAGGCCGTCGACGTCGACGATCAGACCGCCCTTCGTCTTGCTGATGATCGTACCCTTGATGACGGTGCCGTTGTGGTACGAGTCGCGGATGCGATCCCAGGCGCGCAGCAGCTTGGCCTTGCGACGCGACAGCACGAGCTGGCCGCGGGCATCTTCGACCTTCTCCACGAACAGCTCCACTTCGTCGCCCGGCTTGAGGTCGGGCATGTCGCGGAATTCGTTGATGGGCACCAGGCCGTCCGACTTGTAGCCGATGTCGACGACCACGTCGCCGTCCTGGATGGCCGTGACGCGACCCGTGACGACCTCGCCTTCCTTGACGTCGCTGATGGTGGCTTCGTATTCGGTGAGCAGCTTGCTGTACTCATCCGGATTGTAGACGGGGCCACGCTTGGTGCTGATATCCCAATCGAACTCGTCGTGCGCGCCTTCCGCTTCCTTGGCGGCAGCCTCGATGGCCATCTGCTCGATGGCATCAGCGCCCGCTTCTTCAGCTTCGGCAGCTTCTTCTGCAGCCTCTTCAGTGGTTTCCTCGGGTGCTACTTCGAGGGCTGGCGCTTCGGCTTCCACCTCGGCGGCTTGCGGCGTTTCCTGTGCGGGAGTCTCCTCCGGCGTCACTTCCGGGGTCTCCTCGTTCTGTTGTTCCAGATTCTTTTCTTCTTCCTGCATTGAAAGAATGCGTTTGGTTAAACAATATGGTTTCCAAAAGTGCCTGTGCGCCCGCCCGAAAGGGCATGCCACAAAAGCGGCGCAAAGGTACCACTTCATGTTGGATAACCAAAGAAACGCCCGACAGTTTACAAGCCATTCGAATTCAGTCAGATTGCCCGTCCTTCAGGGGCTGCCTTGCACGAGCGGATGCATCGCGCCAAGATGCATAGGCGCAACGGCATGCTACGTTCTTTTCACTCTGAGCCTGATGGGCGATGGACGATGGGAATTCACGTCGTCACCTTCCTGCCTCCTCTCCCGACCCACTTGGTCATAGGGGCACCCGAATTGCGCAGAGCAACGCCGGCAGACGTTTACCAACCTCTGGAAGGTTCGCAAACGTCTGCTGCGCTCAATCAATTTTCGCAAGGGACTCGTAACTTTCTTCGCTACAACCCCTTGTGGTGCCCCAGGCTTTCGGCAAATGCTCCTTTGGCGGGGGCTGCAAGCAGAGAAATGTTTTTCTTTGCCTCATGGCTTTCGCCAAAATGGTCCTGCGGGCCTCGTTTTGCGAAAGCAG
>CAYNYN010000192.1:5510-7301 GCA_964401445.1 uncultured Saprospiraceae bacterium
TTGTCAACAATACAATCAAGAGCGAGCTATGAATGTGTATGAAGAACGTCCGTGGTTGAAGAACTACCCCAAGGGGGTGCCGGCCAACATCGACCCCGACGCCTATGCCACGGTGGTAGAGATGCTGGAAGAGTCTTTCAAGAAATACCGCAACCTGCCGGCCTTTGCCTGCATGGGCAAGTCGCTCACCTTCGGCCAGATCGACAAGCTGTCGCGCCAGTTCGGCGCCTACCTGCACGCGCGCGGCCTGGAGCCCGGCGACAAGATCGCCATCATGATGCCCAACCTGCTGCAATACCCCATCGCCCTGTTCGGCGCGCTGCGCGCCGGCCTGGTGGTGGTCAACACCAACCCGCTCTACACGCCGCGTGAGATGCACCACCAGTTCACCGATGCGGGCGTGAAGGCCATCGTCATCTGCGAAAACTTCGCCGCCAACCTGCAGCAGATCCTCGGCGACACGCAGATCAAGACCGTCATCGTGACCAGCATCGGCGAGCTGCTGGGCACGGTCAAGGGCAGCATCGTCAACTTCGTGGTGCGCTACGTGAAGAAGATGGTGCCCAAATGGGACATCCCCAATGCCGTGACCTTCAGCGACGCGCTGCGCGACGGCAAGAAGTTCGTCATCAAGGAGTTCGAGAACTGCCCCGAAGACGTCATCCTGCTGCAGTACACGGGCGGCACCACCGGCGTGTCGAAAGGCGCCATGCTCACCAACCGCAACCTGGTGGCCAACATGATGCAGATGAAAGCCATCATGTCGCCCTTCCTCAAGGAGCGCGAGGAGGTGGCTCTGTGCCCGCTGCCGCTGTACCACATCTTCGCCTTCACCGTCAACTGCCTGGGGCTGTTCAGCTTCGGCGCGCTCAACGTGCTTATCACCAACCCGCGCGAGCTGAAAACGATCGTGGACGCCTTCAAGAAATACGACATCACGCTGATGACGGGCGTCAACACGCTGTTCAACGGCCTGCTCAACTACGAGCCTTTCACCCGCCTGGGCGACTTCAAGCTGAAGGTGACCATCGGCGGCGGCATGGCCGTGCAGCGCGTGGTGGCCGAGCGCTGGCATAAAGTGACGGGCTGCCCGCTGGCCGAAGGCTACGGCATGACGGAAGCCTCGCCCGTGGTGAGCTGCAACCCGCTCGACGGCACCGGCAAGATCGGCAGCATCGGCCTGCCCGTGCCCTCGACCGACATGCGCGTGGTCAACGAAAACGACGAGCCCGTCGCGCTGGGCGAAGTGGGCGAGATTCAGGTCAAGGGGCCGCAGGTCATGCTCGGCTACTACAACCGCCCCGACGAGACGGCCAAAACCATCCGCAACGGCTGGCTCTGCACCGGCGACATCGGCAAGATGGACAGCGACGGCTACTTCTACATCGTCGATCGCAAGAAAGACATGATCCTCGTGTCGGGCTTCAACGTCTTCCCCAACGAGGTGGAGGACGTGGTGGCCGCCCACCCCAAGGTGCTCGAAGTGGCCGCCATCGGCGTGCCCCACGAGAAGTCGGGCGAGGTGGTCAAGATCTTCGTGGTGAAAAAGGATCCCTCGCTCACCGAAGACGAGCTGATGCGCTACTGCCGCGACAACCTCACGGGCTACAAGGTGCCCAAGGAGATCGAATTCGTCAGCGAGCTGCCCAAGTCGAACGTGGGCAAGATCCTGCGGCGCGTGCTGCGCGAGCAGGAGCTGGCCAAACGCAAGCAGCAGGCGGCGGGCTGAGCCCCAACCGCAACACGCAGCACTGCCATTGCGGGGGCACACGCGGGTGTGTCCCCGCGATT
>CAYNYN010000193.1:0-2465 GCA_964401445.1 uncultured Saprospiraceae bacterium
TTCAACCTTCGATTCCTCTTGACGCGATATTCCCTGTCATTCACACGCGCTATAACCATGTTTCGCTTTCGCAAAACACATCCCTGCCGCGATCCCTTTGCCCGCGTACCCGAGCAGGTGCGCAACCGCTTTTTTCGCTTTCGCAAAACGCATCCGCCCCGCATGCTGACGCTCGACGGCCACGAGTGGCCGTGGATCGCGGTGGGCGAAGGACCCCGTGCCGTGGTGCTGCTGCACGGCATGGCCGGCGCGCTCGACTTCTGGTGGCTGGCCATCGAGGCCCTGCAAGACCGCTTCCGGCTGCTGGCCATGACCTATCCGCCCGTCCGTGGCCTCGAAGCGCACGCCCGCGGCATCGTGGCGCTGATGGACGAAGCCGGCATGGATCGGGCCGCCGTGGTCGGCACCTCGATGGGTGGTTACCTGGCGCAGTATCTCGTCAGCACGCGTGCCGAGCGGTTCCGCGCCGCCGTGCTGGGCAACACCTTCCCGCCCAACGAGCACCTGCGACGACAGAACCGCCTGCTGCTGCGCCTGCTGCCCTGTTTGCCGGAAGGCCTCATTATGGCGCAGATGCGCCGCCACACCGAAAAGATGATCTACCCTGCCGCCGGCCATTCCGAGCTGGTGCGCGCCATGCTCCTCGAACAGTATTGCGGCCGCATGCGCAAGGCGCACGTCATCGCGCGGGCGCATACCGTGCTCGAGCCCTTCGCGCTGCGTGCCGAAGCCGCGCTGCCCGTCTGCATCATCGAATCGGACAACGACCCGCTGGTGCCGCCCGTATTGCGCGAGCAGCTCACCCAGGCCTGGCCGCAGGCCGAGGTGCATACGCTGCACGGGGCCGGCCATTTCGGCTACCTCAACCGCCCCGACGAGTACATCGGCATCCTGGCCGACTTTCTGGCACGTCACGCCTGAGGCGAAGCTGCCTCGGCGAGCAGCTCGTGCAGGTGTTCGTGGTAGGCCGCGAAGGCGGGCAGGTTGTTGTGGTGTGCCCCTGCGATGGGGATGAGGCGGGCCCTGCCGCCGCTGGCGCGCACGAGCATTTCGCTCTGGGCAAACGAGATGAGGCGGTCGCGCGTGCCGTGCAGGATGGCTACGGGGCAATGCACCCTTTCGAGGTAGCGGTGCGTGGGCATCTGGTAGCGCAGCAGCCAGCGCAGGGGCAGCCACCAGCCAAAGCGCGCCACCTGATAGCGGAAGCTGTAGTACGGGCAGTCGAGGATGAGCATGCGCGGGCGGTTGTCGGCGGCCACGCGTGCCGCGATGCCGCTGCCCAGCGATCGCCCGTACACCACGATGCGCTGCTCGCCATAGCGCGCCTTCAGCCAGTCGTAGGCTGCCTGCGCATCGGCGTAGAGGGTGGCCTCGCTGCGCCGCCCCCGGCTCTTGCCGAAGCCCCGGTAGTCCATGATGAAGAAGTCGTAGCCGTTGCCGATGAAGTCGCGCGCAAACTTGCCCCAGCCCTTCAGGCTGCGCGAGTTGCCCTTGAGGTAGTACACCACGCCCAGGGCATTCGGCACCCTGAAGTGCAGGGCGTTGATGTAGCCGCCGTCGGGCATGTCGAAGTGCACCTCCTCGAACGGATAATCGTAGCGATAGGCAAAAGTGGTCGGCAGCAGCTCGGGCCGGAAAAAGAAGTAGTGCTGAAAAAACCAGAACACGGCGCATACCGCACCATAACCGACCGCGAGGTATGCCAGTGCTGCGAGCATGCCTCCAAGATAGGGATTGTGCGGAAGGGTTAGCTCGAGCAGGGCGAAATGTTCGCCCCACGCGATTCACCTCGTCCACGCATGACTCTGCAGCCCGCCCGATGCCGATTCATTTCACCGAAAAAAAAATCGGGGTGCCGCGCAAGGCCACACCCCGACATGCGTGCAGGCACGCACATGTCCTGAGGTACGATCACTTCACCTCCACCAGGAAGCTCACCTCCACGTCCGTCTCGCCGGTGCTGCAGGGGTCGGGTGCCCCCTTGTCGGGCAGGTGCTTGAGGCGCACGGTGAGGAAGCCGAGCGCGGGCTCGCCCGTGGTCATGGTGGCTTCGAGACCGAGCACGTTGCCGTTGGCGTCGTAGTCGGTCGGCTGGGGCGTGGGGATGTCGCTGGTGGTCATGAAGCAGACGAGGTGGTCGGCGCCTTCGTTGCGCACCTCGTCGGTGAGGTCCACCACATTGGTCGAGTCCGACTCATCGAGGAACTTGACGAACAGCTCGTAGGTGGTGTTTGCCGAAAGGCTGATGTCGTCGGCCATGGGCGGCTCGCCCCCCGTACCGTCCGGGTCGCGCACGCTGTAGTCCTGCGTGCTGCCGTCGGGCGCCTTGAAGGTGAGGGTGACGGTGGTGATGAGCTCCTGCTCGTTGTCCACCACGTTGATGTTCGAGTCCTTCTCACAACTGCTCCAGACGAGCACTGCGGCGAGGATGAGTGCGATGCGGTATTTCATGGTTGCTGTTTTTT
>CAYNYN010000193.1:2565-5930 GCA_964401445.1 uncultured Saprospiraceae bacterium
GAAAGGACCAAAAGTTTCAGGAATCCACCTTGCCGAAGGTCCACTTTAACCGCAGGGTAACATTGCGGCCGGGTTCATCGGCGAAATAGCGGAAGCGGTTCAGGTATTCGCGATAGCGCGCGTTGAGCAGGTTCTCGCCCGTCAGGCCCAGCTCGAGGGGCATGCCGTGGAGGCGCAGCGGCCAGAAGACCGAGGCCGAGGCGAGCACATAGCCGGCCGGGGGCGGAGCAAAGTCGGGCATGTCGGGTACGAGGCGCTGGCGTGCCGTCCACTGCAGCCCTGCCTCCACCGAAGGGACGCGCGCGTCCTCCTTTTCGCCTTTCGGCAAAAACTGCACGGTGGCGCCCAGGCGCGCCGGCGGCATCCAGGGCAGCCAGTCGTCGAGCAGCAGGTTGCGCCCCATGAGCCAGCTTCCCTTCAGGTCGAGGCCCCAGCGCTCGGTGAAGTGCCAGTGCACCTGGGCGTCGGCGCCGGCCAGCACGGCATCGGTCTGGTTGTAGGCAAAGGCCGGAAAGGCCCCCCGGATGGTGAGCTGCGGCTCGGGCAGCGGCTCGAGGAAGATGTAGTCGCGAATGTAGTTGCGATAGACGCCAAGGGTGGCGTGCACGGCCTCGCCATGCCAGTGCCACGAGAGCGTAGCCGACAGGGCGCGTTCGGGCACCAGGTCGTCGCGGCCGCGTTCGTAGCTGGCCGAGCCGTGATGGACGCCATCGCTGTACAGCTCGCTGACGTGTGGCGCCCGCCAGGCCGTGCCGAGGTGCAGGCGCGCATCGCTGTGCGGCCCCATGCGCCAGATGAGGCCGGCCGTGGCCGAAGCACCGCGATAGCGCAGCGTCCGGTCGATGAGATCGTTGCCGCGATTGGCCACGTACAGCTCGCGCCAGTCGTAGCGCAGGCCCGCCTCGAACTCGAGGGGGAAGGGGTAGCGTTTCCAGTGCTCCACCCAGAACAGGCCAAGGGCGCGGGCGTCGTAGTTGGGGATGAGGCCACCGCGGTCGGTGGTGTTGCGCTGCAGCGTGCCCTGCACGCCCATGCTGCCCCAGAAGCCGCGGATGGCCTGGTGGTGCCAGCTCATCTCGGCCTGGTGCGTCGTGATCTCGAACTGGATCTCGGGCACCTCGGTCGTCGTGGGCACCTGGCCAAAGGCGCGGTGGGCATCGAACTCCTGCCGCCGGTTGAACTGGCGCGAGTACTGCCACTCGAGGCGCCCCTTCTCGCCCGTGGCGCGCTGCACCCTGGCCAGGAAGAGCTCGTGCACCACCTTCTGCATGGGTCGGCCGATGTCGTAGCTGAAGGCGCCGTCTTCGAGGGGTCTGCCGCGGGCAATGGCGTCCTCGAGGTCGCTCACGTTGCCGAAGTGCGAGTCCTTCAGGATGCCGAGGCGGTGGCGGAAGTGGCTGTAGAAGGCCTCGACGTCCCAGCGGCCCTTTTCCAGGCCGGCCGCCCACGACCAGTGGCGCATGGCCAGGCCCGTGTTGTCGAGGTAGTAGTCGGGCGTGTGCAGGTTGCCGGCCCTCTTGAAGGTGCCCTGGATGCGGCCCGCCAGCGGCCAGGCCCCCGGGAGGCGCCCCTCGAGGCTGCCCGACACGGTGCCGCTGCGCCCCTGCGTGGCCGCGGCCAGGTTGAGCGTGCCGCCCAGGCCGGCCGTGCGGCGCAGGTGGGGCGGCTGCACGATGATGGCCCCGCCGATGGCGCCGGCGCCGTAGCGCAGCGCACCGGCACCTTTCACAACCTCTATCTCGTGCGCGATGAAGGGATCCACCTCGGGCGCATGCTCGGCGCCCCACTGCTGCCCTTCGTGCACCACGCCGTTCTCGACCAGCATGACGCGCGTGCTGTGCAGCCCCTGAATGACGGGCTTGACGATGGTGGCACCCGTCTTGAGGCTCATCACGCCGGGCACCTGTTCGAGCAGCTTGCCGAGGGCCTCACCCTGGTGCTGCTCCAGGTCGTCGCGCGAGAGGGTGGCCGAGGCGGCCGCCTGGCGCAGCTCGGGCGCCTCGCTCACCACCGTGACCTCGTCGAGCGTCATGCCTTCGGGCGTGAGGGCAAAGCGCAGGGAGGCATTTGCCGAAAGGCGCACCTCGGTGTCCAGCGTCTGATAGCCCAGATAGACGACCTGGATCCGGTGGGTGCCGGCGCACAGGTCGGGTATGGTGAAAAGACCGTCGGCGTCGGTATCGGTGCCGTGGGTGCCGTCGTCCACGACGACCGAGGCAAAGGGCAGGGGCTCACCCGTGTCGGCGGCTACCACCTGGCCCTGCAGCGTGAGCGTGCAGGCCTGCTGGGCGACCGACAGGCCGGGCAGCAACCACATCACGACCCACACCCACAGCCAGCGCTGTTTGTGCTCCATGTGTATGCATTTTTTCGTGCCTGAAAAAAAGAGGGAAGTAGCCCTGGCGGGCTTCATTTGCCGAAAGGCAACAAACTCAGGCAGCAGGCGGGGCGCGGCAGGCCAGCGAGAGCGGAAGGACGAAGCGGCGATGCTGGCTTTCGCCAAAAACCGAAGTGGTCGTGAACTCGGCCGGAAGCACACCCGAAACGACGGCTTGGCCATCGATGAAGGGCGACCAGATGAAGGCGCTGAGCACACAGTCGGCAGCGGCATAGGAGGCGTCGTGCAGGTGCAGACTGCCCCGCGCGTCGCAATGCGGCACATCGGTATGGTGGGCATCGGTGGCCAGGTGCACGGACCACCACAACGTGCCGAAAAGCAGCAAGCCCGAAAGGCTGGCCGCCACCACCATGCGCCATATGTGTGCGAATGCTTGCATCTTTACACGGCAAAGGTAACGCACCGACACCGTCCTTCGTTTGAAGGATCGCTGAAGCAAGCCTTTTCGCGCCCCTGTTCATCAAAAGCAATTGGCATGCGTACGTTCTCCCTGCTCCTTGTGCTCGCCCTGGTGTGGACCGCCTGCCCACGCGCGCAGGAGCCCGCCGCTGCGCGCCTCGACGCGCTGGCAGCCCCCCAACTGCTGGACACCCTGATGGAAGACCTCGTACAACTGCGCAACAGCATCCAGATTCAGGGCCGCGCCCTGATGCCCGACGAGATCGCCTTTTCGGAAAAAGTGGACTCGCTGGAAGGGGCCTGGCGCCAGTGGCGCAACCGCATCGAAACGCTGAAGACACGCGTAGCGCGCGGCGAAGTGGCACCCGACACCCTGCCCCTCGACGCGCTCGAAAGCAAACGCGACGCCCTGCTGCAACGCGCCCGCGAGCTGTCGTCGGGGCTGTGAATTGCCGCAGGATTCGGGAGTTGAGACGCGCCCGTGGCGCGATGTTGAGATGAATAAACGTGGCACATCGTTGCGACGTTGCGGCGTTGCGTGAGGCCAAGCTGCGGCTGGCGGCTCGCG
>CAYNYN010000193.1:6030-7295 GCA_964401445.1 uncultured Saprospiraceae bacterium
ACGGTGTCACGCGTCACGCGTCACGTGTCACGATTAAAATCTGATTGCCCTGGAATGTGGGCAACATGAATCACCGGGGCCATATCGGCCACCACTCAAAAAGAAGCTGAACTTGAAACGCAAAGACCAACCCGAACAAAGTGAATGGCAGTTGCTGCGCTCGGAGCCGGGCCTGGACATGACCATCTTTCGCACGCGCTTCGACTGGATGCGCAACCCGCGCAACGGCAAGGACGTGCGCGTCACCATCGTCGAGTCGGCCGACTCGGTCAACGGCATGGTCCTCACCACCGAGGGCCAGGTCGTGCTCACGCGCCAGTTTCGTTTCGGCATCGGCCAGCACATCCTCGAGGTGCCCGGCGGCCTGATCGAGCCCGGTGAAAAGCCCGAAACGGCCATGGCGCGCGAGCTGCAGGAGGAAACGGGCTACACCGCCCCCACCTACCACTACCTCGGCAAGGTGGCCGCCAACCCCGTCTTCATGGACAGCTACATCCACCACTTCCTCGTGCTCGACGCCCGCCCTACTCACGCCCTCGAGCTCGACGATGCCGAAGACATCAGCGTGGAATGCCATCCGCTCGAAGAGGTATGGCGCATGGTGCGCGCCGGTGCGTTCGTGCACCCGCACAGCTTCAGCGCCCTGGTGCGCGCCTTCTGGAAGCTGGAAGAGCTGGGCATGTTTCGCGCTTGAAGCGCATCCGACCACGGGGCCAGACGCTGCACAAGAAAGCGATGCTTTCCCCAACAGGGAGCCTTGGGATGCAGCCCGCATGTGCATTTCGGACAAACAAAAAACCCCGCCGGAAAACCGACGGGGTCGTTGGTCGTAGACCCACCAGGATTCGAACCTGGACTAACGGAACCAAAATCCGCTGTGCTGCCGTTACACCATGGGTCTATACCCTGCTCAGAAGAGCGACGCAAAGATAAAGCCATTTCTTTTTATCAGAAAAGCCCCCGCCGCAAAAAAGTTGCACAACAATTTCCCGGCCCCGAACAGCGCGTTGATTGTCAGCAGGTGACGAAACTCATCGCCCGAAGCCGCCATCGCGTCGGACCTTTGCCTCGTGTCCCGGCAAGTTGTCCAAACGCCTCCAAATCGCACGCCATGAAAAAGGCCACCCTGCGACACCAGCACGAATTCCGGATGCCCACCCCCAAAATGGCCCATCCGCTGCCCGTGCTCCAGCCCGCCAAAAAGAAAAAGTGCTGCAAGAAGTACAAAAAGGGCAAGCGCTGCAAGAAATGCCCCGACCGGTAGC
>CAYNYN010000194.1:0-7273 GCA_964401445.1 uncultured Saprospiraceae bacterium
TTACATCAGATGCCGGCGCCAGAAGTCGATCACGCGCTCGTCGGTGCGGATGTCCTGCAGGCGGATGGGCTGCTTGAGCACGATGCCTTCGAGCGTGCGGCAGCGGCTGAGGGCCACGTAGGTCTGTCCGGTCTCGAAGGCGCCGCGCCCCAGGTCGATGATGACGCGCTCGAACGTCTTGCCCTGACTCTTGTGGATGGTCACGGCCCAGGCCAGGCGCAGGGGCAGCTGGCGGAAGGTGCCCACCACCTCGGTCTCGATCTCGTTGGGCTTGTCTTCCGAGGCCTTGTAGCGCACGATCTCCCACTCGTGGGGCTCCACCTCGATGGTACGGCGCTCGTCGCCTTCCTCCACTTCGACGAGGGCGCGGTCGGGCCGCAGTTCGATCACCTGGCCGATGGTGCCGTTGACGTAGGCGCGCCCTTCCTGGTCGTTGACGACGAACATGACCTGGGCGCCCACCTTGAGCTGCAGCTCGGCCTCGGTGGGGTAGAGGCGCGGGTCGAAGGTGCCGGTGATGGTGGCGCGGTAGGTGCGGGCCGGCGTGTCGAGGTTGCGCAGGTGGCGCAGGTTGATGCGGTCCACCAGCCGGTTGTAGGGCGAGAGGGTGATGTAGCCCGGCTCGTCGCCGAAATGGGGTCGGTAGCGCTCGTTGAGGTCCTCGAGGTCTTCGTGGTCCACCGCGCCCATGCGGATGGCGTCGAGCAGGCGCAGGAAATGGCGCGAGTCCTGGCGGTACACGCGGCGCAGCTCCACCATCTCGAACTCGGGCAGCAGCGCCTGCATCACGTGTGCGTCGAAGAACCAGGGGCTGGCGTAGTATTCCGAAAACAGGTACTGCTCGGCCTCGCTGGCCACCACCGGCGGCAGCTGGAACAGGTCGCCCACCAGCACGAGCTGCACCCCGCCGAAGGGCTCGTTGACACCGCGGTTGAGGCGCAGGAAGCGGTCCATGTGGTCCATCAGATCGGCGCGCACCATCGACACCTCGTCGATGACCAGCACCTCCATGCGCTCGTACAGCTTGCGGTTGCGCCGCTTCTTGATGTCGCGGGCATTGAGCGGCCGCGGCGGAAAGCCGAAGAAGGAGTGGATCGTCTGGCCGCCCACGTGCAGGGCCGCCACGCCCGTAGGCGCCAGCACCACGATCTTCTTGCGCGTCGTCTGGCGGAACAGGCGCAGCCAGGTGCTCTTGCCCGTGCCGGCACGCCCCGTAAGGAAGAGGTGCTTGCCTTCCTTCTCCACCACGTCGAGGGCGTAGTTGAACTCGTGCGACAGGATGAGGGGGTCGGTCTCGCGCATGTGGCGAAGTTACGGGATGGGAATGGGTTGAGGGTTTCAGTTTATAGTTTAAAGTTTAAAGCTTAGTGTTTAATGTTGATTGTCATTGTATTGCGAGTGGTGGTTGTGTGTCCAATGTCTATCGTCCATCGTCTATTGTCGATCGTCCATCGACTTTTGCAGCAGACACGATCCTCATTCGCCGGCGCATTATCTTTGGTTCCATTCCCACCCAATCCCACGCCCGATGAAAACAGTGCTCCTTTCGTCCCTGCTCTTGCTGACCGGATTTTTGGCTCGAGCCCAATCCATCGACACGCTTCGCGGCCGCGACTCATCGGCATGGCAGCCCGTGGCGCTGGCCTACGACCTGGCGCATGCCCTGCCGCGACCCGTGGCGGGCCTGACCGTGGTCAGAGCCGGCAGCGATCCCAACGCGTTGTGGCAGTGGCGCGTGCGGGGCCTCAGCTCGCTGGACCAGCGCACGCAACCCACTTTCATCGGCGGCGGCCTGACGGAGGTGCCCTCGTGGGCCGTGCCCGCCTGGGCGGTGGACAGCGTGGCGGTGGCGGCCTCGGGCTTTGCGCGGGCGCGCTACGGCATCCGGGGTGGGGCAGGCGTGGTGGCGTGGCACCTGCCGCGCCCCGCCGACCAGGGGCGGCGGCGCGTGCTCGAGCTGACGGGCGGCCTGTCTGCCGTGTCGCGCTACCATTCCGTGGCCGACGCCGCCACCTACCGAACGCTGGAGGGCGCCACCGACTACGGCAGCGCCACCGACTGGCAGCGCCTCGTCAGCAGGCGGGGCAGCCATATGCAGTACCGCTTTCTGCTCAGCGAGACCTGGCAGGGCGGCGGCATTTTCCTCACGGGCGGCTGGACGGCGCTCGAGGGCGTGGTGCGGCAGACGGGCTTCCGGCAGGAGCAGGGCGCGGCCGTGGTCGAGCAGGCCCTGTTTGCCGAAAGGCTGAAGCTGACGGCCGAAATGGTGGCCACGCATCGCAGCGCCCGGCTGGGCTTCGCCGAGACGGTGCGCTATGCCGCCATCGCCAACCCCACGGCGCCCGTGCGCAGCGACGATCCGCAGTACGAACCCTTCGGCGGCTACCACCAGCCCCTGCTGTTCGACTACTTCAACCCCGTGGCCATGGTCGAGCTCGATCGGCACCAGGGGCAATACTACTGGGTGCAGGGCAGCCTGCGTGCCGAGTGGCAGCTCGCGCCCTGGCTGTCGGCCCGCGGCAGCCTGGGCGGCGCGCTGATGGCCGTGCAGGAGGACGAATGGTATCACCCGCAGAGCCTGTTCCGATCGTGGCTTGGCGAGGGCATCACGCGCGTCTTCATCGACCGGACCGAGCGCAGCCAGTGGCGGGGTGAGGCGGGCCTCGAGGCGCGAGGTGCCCTCCTGGGCATGCCCCAGCGCCTGTCGCTGCAGTGGTGGCACGAGCAGCTCGACCCCCAACGCCTGATGGTGGGCGGCTTCCAGCAGCTCGAGCGGTACCTCGGCTCCACGTCCATCGCCACGCTGCGCGCCGCCCCCGAGGAGAAGGACGAGGTGTGGACGCGCTACCGCCACGAGCTGACGGGCTTCGGGCTGGACTACGGCCTGCAGCCCGTGCCGCGCCTGGCGCTCGATGCCCTGCTGCGCTACGACGGCTCGTCCTGGCTGGGCGCCGAGGCGCGGTTTGGCTGGTACCACGGCCTGCGCGCCCGCTACGACCTGTCGGGAAAGGTGGCGGCCGGCGCGCTGTCGCAACTGCACGTAGAAGCCGCGTGGGGCCAGAGCGGCGGCCTGCCCACGCGCGGCGGCATGTCGCAGTGGCGGTGGTTCGAGGGGGGCTGGGTCTGGTACGATGGTGGCTTCATCCCCATGGTGCAGAGCTGGTATGCGCCCAATGCCGCGCTGCAGGCCGAGCGCACCCGCATGTTCGACCTGCGCCTTTCGGCAAAAAGCGCCAGCGGGCGCCTCAGCGGCAGTCTGGCGTGGTTCACCGGCGCGTCCGATCGCCTCATCGAGGACGCCTGGGTGGCCCACGAGCACCTCGTGGCCGACCGCCAGTGGCGCAACACCGCCGCCCTGAGCCAGCAAGGATGGGAGCTGGAGCTGGCCGCCCGCCTCATCGATCGCGCCGACCGTGGCTGGAGTCAGGGCCTGCAGCTCTGGTCGGTGCAGCAGCGGGTAGAGGACCTGTCCGAGCCGTTCCAATACGTGGCGCCGCCCGGCGCACCCGGCAGCTGCTGCGGCTATATGGTCAAGGTGGCACCGGGCCTGCCCGTGGGACAGTTCATCGGCCCCGAATACGTGGGCATCGACGCCGACGGCAATCCCGTGTATCGCGACCTGGACGGCGACGGCATCGTCGAGCTGGGCGACCCCGAGACCGACGACACCCGGCCGCTGGGCACCGGCTGGCCGCGCCTCCAGCTCGGGTGGCAGCACGAACTGCGCTTCCGCAAATGGCACCTGCATGCCCGGCTGCGCGCGGTCCTTGGCCATCGCATGGCCCACATGATGCGCTTCTTTTACGAAAGTGCCGAGCCGGGCAGGGTGGCCCTCTGGAACCGCATCACCACGCGCTACTTCAACCGGCGGCAGCGAGGCTTCCCCGTCTTTTCCGACTTCTATCTCGAAAACGCCAGCTTCCTCAAACTCGATGCTCTGCGCCTGGGCCGCACCTTCCAGCTGGGCGCCCTGACCTTCGACCTCACGCTCGCCCTCGAAAACGCGCTGCTGTGGTCGCCCTATACCGGCCTCGATCCCGAGCTGCGCCTCTTCGATGCGGGCACCTCGTCGAATGGCGCTGACCCCTGGGCCCCGCTGCCCGCCCTGGCCCCCGGCATCGACAGGAGAAATGCGTACTTTCGCGCCCACACGTTTGCGCTGGGGCTTCGGTGGCGCTGGTGAGGAAGGCGCGCCGGGCAATTGGCGCGCTGCCCAAGGCTGCGGCGAGGCAAAGCAATGCGCCGCCCGGACACGTGGCGCACGCGCCCCGGCCCCGAAAAGAAAGCAGAGAAGGATATGAGAATGACCGTGTCGATCGCCGCCTGCGTGGCCCTGGCGGCCCTGATGACCTGGACGGCCTGTGACCAGCGGACGCCCTACGAACGCTGGGTGGACGAAGAGCTGGCCTCGGGCGAACGCCACGACACGCTCTTCCTCGGCATCTGGCTGGGCATGCCCGAGAAGGCCTTCTACGACCACTGCCTGGAGCTCAACCGCGACTCCATCGTCACCGACGGGCTCAACATGACCGTCGAGTACCGCCTGCCGGGCTTCGAGCACGAAGCCACCATGCTCTTCTTCCCCAAATTCGAGGACGGCGTCATCGCCGAGATGCCGGTGACCATCGGCTACAACGGCTGGGCCCCATGGAACCGCAACCTCTGGGCCGACAGCCTGCTGCCCCGCGTGGTGGACATGCTGGAGCAGTGGTACGGCGCCGAATTCCGCCAGATGGAGGTGCCGGGCTACCCCCAACCCACCTGGGTGCGCATCGACGGCAACCGCCAGATCGTCGCCTGGCCCGAAGGCGAACAATACGTCAAGGTCGTCTTCACCGACCTGTCGCGCCGCCGGAAATGAGCTGCCGGGCCAGCCAATGCCGATCAGAAGAAAAAGGCGAGGCTGCCCTTGAGGAAAAAGGGCGATCCGGGGGTGAAGTGCAACTCGGTCACGGGGGCCGGTTCGTTTTTGAGGCGGCTGGTCGTCTCGAACTGGGCCTCGTTGTAGGGGGTGTCGAGCAAGTTCTGTACCTGCAGCGCCCCTTCGATGCGGGCATTGCGCCAGCCGACGAGCGCATCGACGATGAAATAGCCTTCGGCGGTGATGGAATAGTCTTCGTTGGCGGGGCGGTCGGCCATGTAGCGGTAGCGGAGGCTGCCGAAAAAGCCTTCCGACTGTTTGGCGGTCAGGCCGCCACTGCTGGTGAAGCCGGGAGCAAGCGGGATGTAGTTGGCGCCCTCGGCTGCGTCGCGCGCGCTTGCCAGCGTATAGTTGATGTCCGCATCGGCAAAGAGCCAGGGAGCCATTTGCCAGCGCAGGCTGCACTCCAGACCCTGTCGGCGCGTGCGCCCGCTTGGTTCTACGACGGCCTCGTCGCCCACATAGACGAACTCCTGCTCCAGATCGAGGCGCCAGGCCGTGAGACCGACCAGCACCGAAGGGAAAGCCTTCCACAGAAGCCCTGCCTCCTCGCCGCGCGCCCTGGGCAAAACTTCTTCGCCCTCCCTGGCCGTGACCACTCGCGTGTCGTTGGAGTGGAATCCGGTGCCGACGCGGGCAAAAAGTCGCAAGTGCGGGCCGGCATCGTAGAACAGACTGAGCTTGGGCGAAAACACTCCGCTGGCCACCGTCTGCCGTGTGAATGCGGGAGCCAACAGGTCTTCGTAACTGAAGTAGAGGTGGTCGTAGCGCAACCCGGCATCGAGGCTGAGGTGCGGCGAGAAGCGCACCTGCTGGTCGAGATAGAAACCGGCATTGGCTTCGCTCACGTTGCCCAAGGCGTTCGTCCAGAGTGTCTGGCGGCGATGAACGGTATGACTCAGCTCCAGTCCCCGCACGTCGTCGTAGCGCAGTTGCAGGCCGGCTTCGGATTCGAGCGGCAGACCACCCAAGCGGTATTCCTTGTGCCAGCTCCCTTCATAACCGAGGAGCGTGCGGTTTTCGCGCTGGCGGATCTGGTCGCCGTTGATAGAATCGACGAGGAAGAAAGTGAAGTTCGAAAAGAGCTCGAAGTCGTATCGAACCAGATACAGGCGGTTTTTCAGAAAGGTCGTGGCATCAATGTTTTTTGAAAAAGTCAGACTGATATTGGTGCGCCCCGTCTCGCCCCCTTCGGTGGCATCGATGGCGCCGAATCGACTGATGATGCCGCGCTCGACGGCCCGCTGCGGAATCTGGCCGGAGGCGTCCCAGCGACTGCGAAAGGTGGAGAAAAACACGCTCAGGCTCTGGTCTTCAGACGTGAACGTGGTGTACCGGCCCATGAGGTTGAAGCGCGTGAAGTTTTGCGGATGCTCGAAAAAGCCGTTGGTGAAGCTGAATTCCGAGGCGACCCATGCCTTGGGGGCATTGACTTTGTCCCGGGCGCCGGTCAGGTCGAGGGCCACCAGCGCGCGCCAGGTGTCGAACTGGCCGGCTTCCAGCTTGATCACATTCCGGTCCAGGGCCACCGGCGTGTGAAAGTTGACGCTGCCGGCAGTGGCAAAGTTGCCGGCACGGGCATCGTAGGGGCCTTTGGCGAAAGCCACCTCGCTCACCAGCTCGGGTATGAGCCAGTGCAGGTCGGCATAGCCCTGTCCATGCGCATGGGAAACCATATTGACCGGCAAGCCGTCCACGGCAATGCGCAGGTCGGTACCGTGGTCCATGTCGAAGCCGCGAAAAAATAGCTGTTCGGCCTTGCCCCCGCCCGCATGCTGGGCCGTGAACAGTCCGGGCACCACGCGCAGGATGTCCTGCGAGCTGTTGAGCGGTCGGGTGCGAATGTCCAGGGCGCTGATCTTGTCCATGCGGCTGCCGCCAAAAGCCCGGATCTCGATTTCTTCCAGGCGGATGCCGCCGGGCGCCAAGGGGATTTTTACCGCGGTGGTCTCGTGGTCGCGCACCCTTACTTCCACGCGCGCGGTCTCGAAACCCAGATAGCTCACCACGAGCGTGTATCGGCCTGCCATCAGATCCTGAAAGGCGAACATGCCCAACTCGTCCGTATAGGCAGCCTGCCCGCCGGGCTCCAGCACCACAAGGGCACTCACCAGACCCGTACCCGTGCGGGCATCCATCACCATGCCTTTCAGCGTCCCGTTGTGGAGCAAACCAGCCGCGCGCACCTGGATGAAAGGCCCAAGCGCAAACAGCCAGAATGGAAAACACGCAACAATATAGCCCCGGTGGTTCATGTTGAATACCTTTTGTGAGCAATCAGACTTGATTGGGTTTCCGGGTTGCTTTTTTTTAAAACCGCAGCTTTCAGACGCAGAAAAACGCAGTGAAGAC
>CAYNYN010000195.1:0-2948 GCA_964401445.1 uncultured Saprospiraceae bacterium
GTGACGATGTGGCTGCCGTCCACGTCGGCGTCGCACATGATGATCACCTTGTGGTAGCGCAGCTTGTCGAGGTTGAGCACGCGCTCGCCCTCTTCGTTCTCTTCGATGGTGACGCCCAGCGCCGTGAAGATGTTTTTGATCTCCTCGTTCTCGTAGATCTTGTGCTCCAGGGCCTTCTCCACGTTCAGGATTTTGCCGCGCAGCGGCAGGATGGCCTGGAACTCGCGGTTGCGCCCCTGCTTGGCCGTGCCCCCTGCCGAGTCACCCTCGACGAGGAAGATCTCCGACACCTGCGGGTCGCGCGACGAGCAGTCGGCCAGCTTGCCGGGCAGACCGCTGCCGGTGAGCACGTTCTTGCGCTGCACCATCTCGCGTGCCTTGCGGGCGGCGTGGCGGGCCGTGGCAGCCAGGATCACCTTGTCGATGATCTTCTTGGCTTCCTTCGGGTTCTCTTCGAGCCAGTACTTGAGGCGCTCGCCCACGATGCGCGACACGATGCCGTCGACTTCCGAGTTGCCCAGTTCGCCCTTCGTCTGCCCCTTGAACTGGGGCTCGGGCACCTTGACCGACACGATGGCGGTGAGCCCCTCGCGGAAGTCTTCGCCCGAGATGGTGAACTTCAGCTTGCTGAAAAAGCCGTTCTCCTCGCCGTACTGCTTGAACACGCGGTTGAGGGCGCGGCGGAAGCCCGTCACGTGCGTACCCCCTTCCTTGGTGTGGATGTTGTTGACGTACGAGAAGACGTGCTCGTTGTACGAGGTGTTGTACTGCATGGCCACCTCTACCTCCACGTTCTCCTCGCGGCCCTGCACGTAGATCGGCTCCTCGATCAGCTTGACGCGCGACTCGTCGAGGTACTTGACGAACTCGACGATGCCGCCCTCGCTGTAGAAGTGATCGTGCTTGAACGAGCCGTCCTCTTCCTGCACCCGCTCGTCGGTGATGCTCAGGTGCAGCCCCTTGTTCAGGAAGGCCAGCTCGCGCAGGCGGTTGGCCAGCGTGTCGTACTTGTATTCGAGCGTCTCGAAAATTTCGGAATCGGGGCGGAAGGTGATGGTGGTGCCCGTACGGTCGGTCTCACCCACTACCTGCACCTCGCCCAACGGCTTGCCCTTCGAATACTCCTGCACGAAAATCTTGCCTTCGCGATGCACCTCGGCGCGCAGGTATTCCGAAAGGGCATTCACACACGACACGCCCACGCCGTGCAGACCACCCGACACCTTGTAGGTGTTCTTGTCGAACTTGCCGCCGGCGTGCAGCACCGTCATCACCACCTCCAGTGCCGACTTCTTCAGCTTGGGGTGCGGGCCGGTAGGGATACCGCGGCCGTCATCCTTGACGGTGATGGAGTTGTCGGGATGGATGATCAGGTCGATCTGCGTGCAATAGCCTGCGAGGTGCTCGTCGATCGAGTTGTCGACCACCTCCCATACGAGGTGGTGCAAACCCTTGGCGTCCGTGCTTCCGATATACATGCCGGGGCGGCGGCGTACGGCTTCGAGGCCTTCGAGCGCCTGGATGTTGCCGGCATCGTAGGTACTTGCTGGATTCTGCTTCATAGATTTGATAGAACTCATGGCCGCAAAGGTACGAAATCCGGCCCCATCTCGAAGGGTCGGCTGCACCTTTGAAGCCCCGTGTGTGCAATGATTTTTTATGGTCGATCGGCGGGTCTTCCCGCGTCATCACCAACCATATGAAAAACACTTTCGAAGGGGGCTTTGTTGTGCCAGGCCGCTCCCCTTCGCCTTTCGGCAAATGCCACCCGCCGCCGTGCCGCCCGCACCTGCCGACAGGGCCGTCGGCTTTCCCAAACTGCCGGCAAGTGTGTTACCTTTGCTCCCTTCACAAACGACAACCGTTCGCCATATGTCATTCGAGATCGTCGGCAAGCTGTACAAGAAATTCGACACCGAAGTCAAGTCCGAGCGTTTCCAGGCACGCGAGTTCGTGCTGCTGGTCGAGGACGGGCCTTATCCCCAATACGTCAAGTTTCAGCTCACGCAGGAACGCTGCAACCTCATCGACCAGTACGAGGAAGGCGACCTGATCAAGGTGCACTTCGACCTGCGCGGCCGCGAATGGCAGGGCAAGTTCTTCACCAACCTCAATGCCTGGCGCATCGAGAGTGCCCAGTCCGACGCTCCGGCCACGCCCGACGCCCCGCCTGCCGAAGGCGATTTCCCCACGGCCGCCGATGAGCCGGCCGACACGGGCGACTTCGAGGATCTGCCGTTCTGAGGCGTTCCGGGCTTATGCCTGTGCTTCGAGCGCTTCGAGGATCTGCTCGGCGTGGCGCTTGACGTCCACCTTCGGGAACACGGCTTCGATCGTGCCGTCTTCGCCGATGACGAAGGTGGTGCGGTAGATGCCCTCGTACTCGCGCCCGTACATCTTTTTCTTGCCCCACACGCCATAGGCTTGTGCGATGCTGTGGTCCTCGTCGGCGATGAGGCGGAAGGGCAGCGCGTATTTCGAGATGAAATTCTGATGGCGCCGCGGGCTGTCGGGACTGACGCCCACCACCTCGTAGCCGCGGGCCTTCAGCTCGGCATAGTGGTCGCGCAGGTTGCAGGCCTCGGTGGTGCAGCCCGGCGTGTTGTCCTTGGGGTAGAAGTACAGGATCAGCTTCTTGCCTTTGAAGTCGTCCAGCGAGATGGGTTGGCCGTCCTGGTCGATGCCTTCGAAGTGCGGGGCCTTGTCGCCTTTTTTCAGATGGGTCATACGTGGTGGTTTTGCAGTTTTTGCCTTTCGGCAAAAATATACCCGCTTCTTCGATCGCGCCATGCCCCTTCAAAACCGCAGCTTCCAGGCGCAGCATGGACACAGTTTTTTCTTACACAGAGCTCCACTGAGTACCCACGGAGGGCCACCGATGATTGGTAAAACCGGGTGAATCGGTGAAACCAGCCAAATCGGTACACTCCGCACTCTTCACTCCTCAC
>CAYNYN010000195.1:3048-7261 GCA_964401445.1 uncultured Saprospiraceae bacterium
CTCTCCTCACCTTCCCGTCGCGACACATTTGCGCACGGCCTGGCCGTCGCGCGTGCGCAGAACGAGCACGTACACGCCCGCCGGCAGAGGCATCGGGGGTTCGAGCAGCACGTCGTGGCTGCCCGCTGTGGCCTGTGCCTGGCGCCATTCCCATACCATTTTGCCGGAAGGCGCAAAGAGGGTCAGCTGCACGGGCGTATTTTCCGAAAGGGAAAAGCGGACATGGGCCTGCCGGCCGAAGGGGTTGGGGCTGAGCGTGAAGGTGGTGAGGGCCGCAGGCTCGGCGGTGGTGGTGGGGCATGCCGTGGTGAAGGTGGTGAACACGTAGCTGCTCAGGTCGGTAGCGCAGATGGCGCGGATGCCCAGCTCGTAGGTGGTGCAGGGCTCGAGGAAGAGCAGCTCGAGGCTGTCGCCCAGCTGTGAGACCACCTCCCACTCTGCCGCGCCGAGGGGGCGCCAGCGCAGCTCGTGGCTGATGGCGTTGCCGAAGGACGACCAGTGCACGAGGGCGCTGTAGGCAAAGGTGTCGATGGTGAGGGCCGTGGGCGCGGGGCACGGGATCTCCGGCACGAAGACGGCCGTGACGGTGGCGGGGCCGCTCATGGCCAGCGTGATGCTGTCGCTCGTGGGGTCGGGGCTGAGGCTGGGGTCGTCGGTCTCGTAGTGGCTGAACTGCCAGCCGGGGGCGGGCAGCGCCTGCAGGTGCTGCAGCGTGCCGCCGAAGTAGTCGCCCGACCAGGGCCAGCTGGCGGGCACCACGGTGTTGATACGCACGGCATGGCCCATGCCTTCGGGCACCACGTGGACGGTGAGTGGCCAGGGCCCTTCCAGCTCGTAGCAGTCGGCCAGCCCGCCGTCGATGAGGTCGCAGCGCGCCACGATGAAGTCGCGCAGTGTCTGCACGTTGCCTTCCCACTCTTCCATGCTGCCGCCCCAGCGCTCGATGTGTCGGGGCATCTCGGGGGCGATGCGGGCGATCATGGCGTCGAGCAGGGCCAGCATGCTGTCGCACGACAGCCAGGTGTTGTTCAGGTCGGCGTAGCGGTTGATGTACAGGTCGTGGAAGTCGGGGTTCTGGAACAGGGCCATCAGCAGGTCGATATGGCCTTCGGGATCGCTGTTGTCGCTCAGCTCCTCGATGTCGCAGGGGTCGGCCTGGGGGGTGATGTCGGGGATGCCGGTGTAGTTGACGTAGTGGCCGAAGGTGGCGTCGAGGTCCCAGAGCGTGTAGCGCCAGCGCTTCTTCAGGCCGGTGGGCTTGCGGCCGCGCCACCAGGCCGTGTTCCAGTTGAGCCAGTCCTTGCACACGGTGTGCACGTTGATGATGATGTAGTCCACGAGGCTCTCCACCTCGAGGTGCTGCTGCACGAAGGCGTAGTTGGCCGGCTCGCTCATGTCGTGGGTCATGATGAAGTCGTACAGGTCGTACCAGTCGTCCCACGAGCCGTACTCGACCCAGGTGCTGCCCCACGTCTTGATGAAGTCGATCCACTTGCGGCCCTGGTCGTAGTAGTGGCGCGTGAAGTCGGGGTCGTCCACCTTCTCGCGGATCTCGTACACGCCCCAGTAGGCGCCGTTGACGAAGAGGATGCAGGGCTCCCAGGTGCGCTCGTCGAGGGCGAGGCCGGCCTTTTGCGAAAGCGTGTGCACGTAGGCGTCGCGGATGTGGGCGCCGCCGAAGGAGAAGGGGTAGTTGTCGTTGGCGGCGGCCTTGAGGATGAGGCGCTGGAAGCGGTCGCGGCTCTTGCCGGGGAAGATCTGGTGGGCCAGCGAGCTGGCATAGCCCAGCTGGTCGCGCGTGATGTAGTCGATGCCGCGCTGGGCGTAGGCCCACGAGTCGTTGCCGTGCTTGTTGAACTCGCCCCAGGCCTCGTCGAGCAGCTGCTGGCTTTCGCCAAAAAGCTCCAGCGAGCCGATGGGCTCGATCCAGGTGCCGTTCATGAGGATGGGCAGGTCGTCGCCGGCGATGGAGATGACGGGCACGCTGAACGCCTCGTCGATGAAGTAGGTGTTCGTTTCCACGAAACTGGGCAGCTCGTCGGCGCCGTTGTGGAAGGTGCGCGCCTTGACCACGGTGGTCTGCGTGAGCATGAGCGGATAGGTGTAGAGCGGGCTGGTGGCCGTCGGCTCGCTGCCGTCGAGCGTGTAGCGGATTTGTGCGCCGTCGGGCGCGTCCAGATAGACCAGCAGGGGGCCTTCGTAGAAGCCGGCTTCCTTGCTCAGGGTGGGCTTGGGCGCGTAGGCTGCATACGAATCGCCGCCGTTGGGACCGCCCGGCGTGGGCTGGGGGAAGATGCGCCAGCTGAGGGCGGCATCGGTCTGGCGGCCCCACGAGTGGTTCATCTGGTTGGGCGAGGGAAACTCGAAGGCGTCGAGCAGGCTGCCGTCGGGGGCGCTGAGCCAGACGCTCTCCTGCTTCGTCTGCGTCAGCTTGAAGCCGGCATGCACGAAGCCGCCCGACACCTCATCGCGGTCGGAGGCGAAGACGATGAGGTGAGCATGCGGGCCGATGGTCACCCCCGCCGGAAAGGTCCATTTTTCCGGATCGTCGGGATCGTCGCTGAGGTGGTAGCCCGTCAGGTCCACGGCCTGGCTGCCGGCATTGTACAGCTCGATCCAGTCTTCGTATTCGCCGTAGTTGTCGAAAAGGAAGCTGAAGTTGGCTGCCGACACTTCGTTGATGATGACCTGAGCGGGCAGGGCCGAGGCCCACAGGAGCAGGAGGGCAAGGCAGAATGCTTTCATGATACCGGGGTTGTCGAATCGGTTCGGGTGGCCTGTCACCTGGATCGTTGGGGGAAACCCAAGCTGCACGGCACAGGGGCACGGGCAGCCGGGCTGTCATGAGGTTGGATGTGCGGACTTTGTGCCAAGATAATGCATGCCCCGCAGGCAGTGTATGACCCTGCCGCAAACTGTCTGCTGAACGGCCAAACGCGCAGGCGATCAACCCGTTTCGCGCAGCAGCGCCTCGATCTTTTCGGCCAGCACGCGCGCATGCCCTTCCTTCGACTCGAACGACCAGCCGGCGATGTGGGGCGAGAGCACGACGTTGTCGGCCTGCATGAGCCAGGCCAGCGGTGCCGGCGGCCGCTGCAGGTCCAGCTTTTCGAACGACTGCTCCTCGTACTCGAGCACGTCGAGGGCGGCCCCCCGCACGCGTCCCGACTGCAGGTGACGCACCAGGGCGGCCGTGTCGAGCACGCCGCCGCGGGCCGTGTTTACCAGGAAGATGGGTTTGCGAAAGCGCGACAGGAAGGCGTCGTCGATGAAGTGGTGGTTGTCGCGGCTGTAGGGGATGTGGATGCTCAGGATGTCGGCCTGCTCGAAGAGCGCTTCCAAGCTGACGGCGCGCGCGAAGTAGTCGCCGTACAGCACGCGATACTTGTCGTAGGCGATGACGTCGCATTCGAAGCCCAGCAGGCGCTGCGCGAAGGCGCGCCCCATGTTGCCGTAGCCGAGGATGCCCACCGTCTTGCCCTTGATCTCGACGCCGCGGTTGCCCTCGCGGATCCACTGCCCCTGCCGCACCTGACGGTCGGCACGCGCCAGGTTGTTCATCAGGGCCAGCAGCAGGCCCAGTGCGTGCTCGCCCACCGTGTCGCGGCTGCCCTCGGGCGAGGTGAGCACGCGGATGCCGTGCGCCTCGGCCCAGTCCGTGTCGATGTGTTCGATGCCGACACCCTCGCGGGCGATGAATTTCAGCCTTTTGGCTTTCGCCAAAAAGTCGGCATCCAGCGAGAAGCGGCTGCGGATGACGAGGCCCTCATATTCGCCGATGCGCTGCGCTACCGCCTCCTTGGGCGAGTCGTAGTCGTGATCGCACTGGAAGCCCAGCGCCTGCAGGCGCGCTTCGAGGATGGGGTGGGAGGCGTTGAGGAACAGTACCTTGCGCGTGGACATCGGCCTGATGGGTTGGTGGTGGCAGAGAAACAGGCAGGCTCGGCTTTCGCCAAAAAAAGAAGGCGAGCAATCATATCGCACCGCTCAACCCCCTTATCCTTGCTCCGTTTCCGGCCTGGGGAGGTTCGGGGGGAGCTGGTCGTATGACGCTCGCCGGGCGCAAAGGTAAGGCAATATCTCCATGTCGGCAAGTAGGGGGGAAATGCTCGAGCGTTTGTCTCGCGCAACGGCGCCACGCCTGTCCCGATGCAAATCGAGGACGCAACGGTGCGCAACGATTTCTTTTTCAGGTGAAATCGGGTGAATCGGT
>CAYNYN010000196.1:0-7196 GCA_964401445.1 uncultured Saprospiraceae bacterium
GTTGCAGGCCTGAACATTTTTCAGGCCAAACAGAGTTGGTGAAGAGCTTGTGAAAAATCTGTACGTTGTCAATCTTTGGAACAGCGAGCGTGATCCTTTCTTTCAGCAAATGTCAGTGAATAAACACCAGCCTTATGAAGACCTTCATGACCTGGACGGGATTGCTTTTTGCGATGGTATGGTGGGGATGTCCTGCCGCCCCCGAAGCCTCGGAGAAAATTGCCGAAACGCCGCCTGTCTCTGAAATGACGGAATGTACCGGATTGGGTACGCTGGGTGGTGCATGTACCCATCGTTGTGCTGCTGTTTGTGGCGGTTGTGCCTGTCAGGGGCATTTTTTGGGGTGCGTATGTCGTTGCACCGACTGTGACGAGGCCGTGACGGTGGCCATTGCGCCCGACGACCAGCTCGATGCCGTACGGCGCATACTCGAAGAGAGCACTTCGGGCAAGGCACCCGATCTGATTGGCATGCTGGACGAAATCCGGCGCAGAGCTGCGGCCGATGATCCGGGTGTTGCCGAGACCCTTGCCGCTTTCGATCAGGCCTTGCCTCTGCTCGATGCCGAGACCATGGAGCGCTTCATGGCACTTGCACAGAAGTGAGCGCGTTTTTTTGCGAAAGCAGAAAAAATTTCGGACAAATGAAACGATGGCTGCTCTGCTTGCTGGTGTGCATCGGCGCAGTGCGGGATGTGCTGTATGCCCAACCGCCCGCCGGTGAGGTGGTGTACGACTTCTACCTGAACCTGCGCGGCATCCCCATCGAGCGGGAAGGCACGTTGCAGTTTCGGCTGCCCGAAGCCGTCTTTTTTTACAGTCGCGGTCCGGAAGGCATCGTTTGTAAAGACTTCATGGGCAATGTGGGCGACCACACGCTTCGGGTCACCACCTCTTATGCTTATGGCGATGAAAAATGGGAATACAAGGGAGTGCCCTTGGAATGTTATCTGCGCGACTCGCTGGGCGAGATGGTCTATACGCGTCTCGATTCGGGCTATATGATCGTACGCAGGCTCATCCTGATGAACGAAAAGGTGTGGCATCGAGAGCCTGTGCCGCAAATAGAATGGACCCTCCACGACAGCATGCGCACCATCGGTCCCTACCTCTGCCAGATGGCCACGGCCCACTTCCGCGGGCGCGACTGGACGGCCTGGTTTACCCGCACCATTCCGGTGCCGCTGGGCCCGTGGAAGCTGATCGGACTGCCTGGTCTGGTCGTGGAAGCACACGACGCCACGGGCGAGGTGGCCTTTACGGCCAAAAGCGTGCGGTATGGCCGTGAAGTGAATGTTCGTCCTGCGCCGCCTCCGCCCGACAGCGGCCGGCAGCTCACCTTCGAAGAGGCCCGCACTTTCGAGATCGATACCATCCGACGATTGCGGCGCCTGCTCAATGCCAATAACCACAGCAGAAACGGAGATGGCGAGCTACCCGAATGGGCCATCAACTGGAACGTCCTG
Source organism: uncultured Saprospiraceae bacterium (assembly GCA_964401445.1). Taxonomy (GTDB): domain Bacteria; phylum Bacteroidota; class Bacteroidia; order Chitinophagales; family Saprospiraceae; genus WFYJ01. The sequence goes on from CAYNYN010000196.1 coordinate 1,466, forward strand.
GAACGCTACGAACAGGAGTAAAGCTGCGTCTTCGCAAAAGAGGAATCGCCTGGTGCGGTGCGAAAAGAAGCGCTTTGTTCGGAAAACGCCTCGACGCGACGTCCAGTCCTGGTGCAACCGGTAACCCCTTCAAACTTCGGGAAACATGCATCTGAAATCCTTTTTCCGGCTTTCGCCAAAAAGGGCAGGCCATGCCAGCAAGGCGCGATGGTGGATGCTCTTCGTTTGCCTGTGTCATTATGCCCTCACGTTCGCCTGGCAGTCGCCGAAGTTGGAGGGCCTCGTGACCGATGCGGTGCAAGGGCAGCCGCTCGGTTATGCTTCGGTGTCGCTGTTGCGTCTGCCCGACAGCACCGTGGCAGCCTACGCCCTGACCGACTTCAAGGGGCGTTTTGCCCTGCCTTTTCCTGATCGTCCCGCCGAACGAGTGCTCGTAATCCAATACCCGGGGTACGAAAACCTCTTCGTCGGACTGACCGGGATGCATCCCGATACATTGTATCATTTTGCCCTCAGGCCCCTCGAGCTGGAACTTGAAGAGGTGACCATTTCCGTAGCGCAGCCCATACGGCGCCGTGGCGATACGCTCAATTACGACCTCAGCTCCTTTATCGACTCAACGGAGCAAACCGTGGGGGATGTGCTGGCCAGGCTTCCGGGCTTCGAGGTGTCGAGCCAGGGCGATTTGAGGGTCATGGGCCGGCCTGTGCAGCGCCTCCTCATCGATGGTGAAGACGTGGCCGGCCATTCCTACCAGCTTATTACTCATACCCTTGCTGCCGATGTCGTCGAGTCGGTGCAGGTGTTCTTCAATTACGGCGACAACCCCGTGCTGACGGCTTTTTTCGAAGGGGGCGAGGTAGCCGTCAATCTCAACCTGAAAAAGGAGCGTCGGCAAAGCCTCAGTGGCGAGCTCGCCCTCGGTGTTGGCAGCAGTGGCTTGTACGATGCTCATCTGAATGCAGTGGCACTGAACGGACGTTTCAAACAGATTACCACTATCGAGGCCGACAACGTGGGGCGGCCCGCTGCGCTGCGCTATCGGCCCGGCGGCGAAAGACCCGACATGATACCTGCCACGCTGCTGCCCCTCGAACCACCTGATTTTGTCCATTTTTCCGAGTTTTTCTCTGAAGAGGAAACGGTGGATCGCACCCGTTTCAACGAGGCCCGCGCTGGTTCGGTGGCAGGTGTAGCCCACCTTGGAGGTTCCTGGCGATTGCGCGTTGGGGGTACGCTGCCGCGTGAGCAGTTTCGGCAATATGCGACCAACAACTGGTGGTATGGCCCCGACAATGCGCTCAACCGCACTGACAGCATCGTCCGAAATGTGACCATGTCAGGAGGCCGGGCCTATGTATGGCTCAACGGTATGGCCGGGCCGGACACATGGATCAAGACGGGTGTCGAGCATGCGCGCCGTGTCGAGCACAGCCAGGCCAGCTTGCAGACCGACGAAGTACGCGTTACCCATCCCGAATGGGCGCACACCATGGCCCTCTTCTCCATGACGAAACGCTGGAGCGATCGCAGTGCCTCATTGGTGTCGGCAGAATACCTCGATGCGGGGCAAGGCTTCCGATTCGAGACGAGCCTGACCGCTCCCCTTGAGGAGACGCTGCTCGGCCAAATGTGGGATCTGCTGAGGGAAGACGACGACCTGAACAGCACGAGCTGGCGGCTGGCCAAGCACTACATCCTGAAACAGGAGCACGGCACGCTGGTGGGCGGAGTGGCCTGGACGGGCCACCGCGATGCCTGGCGGCTGGCCCAGACCGTAGGGCTCGCCGACACGGCACGTACCAGTCTGCTGAAGCGAACAGCACTGCGGCAGGAAACAGGCCTTTTCCTGAAAATGCAGCGCATGTACGACAAGTGGCGCTGGGAAGGTAATGCCGCCACGGGCTTGCTGCGGTATCGGTTGCTGCCTGAGGTGCCCGATACGGCGCTGCTTCGGCAGCACTTGCCCTACCTGAGTGGCACGCTTCGCCTTTTGTGGAAAGAGCAGGGGCACGAGTGGCAATTCAACCTCAGCTACCGCAAAAACCTGCCTTCATCGCTGCGTCAGCTCGACGTGTTGCGCGTCGAGGGGCCTTTTGCACTCTCTGCAGGCAGGCTTGCCCCCTTGGTACAGCAACAGTGGACGGCAAGCTTCGAGTGGCAGCAGTCGCGTCTCCTTCCGTTCAAGGCATGGGGGGGACGTGCACAGGTGTTTTGGGGGCGCAACGCCTGGACGCCTGATATCCGTACGGGCTCCCGCATGGTGCTGAATTCCTGGATCGAGCGGCCAGCCCCTGTCTTCTGGGCCACGATGGAGGGCAGCTACGAGCAGCTGTTCGAGTCGCTGTTTCTGAGCCTGAGGCTGCAGCCTTCTGTCACGTGGTATCGGTCCGAAGAGTTTTTCGATGGCCAGTTGCGCTATGCGCGCAATACACACCTGGGTCTCAAGGTATCGGTGCGTACCGGTTTCGACGCTCCGCTCAATCTGGCGCTGGGCAGCCGCTTCGATGGTGCAAACATTCGGCTGCAGCCCGAAGGTCTGCCCTCGGCTTCTGTGTGGCACTCACAGGCCCTGATGACTTACGTCGATTTGTTCTTGCGGCCAGGGCGCTACTGGCGCATCACGGGCTCGGCCGCCTGGTTTGTCATGCATGCCCGCTCGGGCGACCGCAGCCGCTGGCTGCAAATCGATCTCTCGTGCATGTGGAAGCCGGCGGGGCCGTGGTCGTTCCGCCTGTCGGCAAATAACCTGGCCGATACGCAAGCGTTCACCACTTTTTCTGAAAGCACCATCGTGCAAACGGCATTCAGTCGCCGCATCCTGCCCCGGTACGTGCTGTTGCAGGTCGTGCGCAAGTTCAGCTTTGGAGCAAAAAGTGCGGGAGAGTAAAAGAATGGAGCCGGGAGGGGACTTTGCGAAAAAAACAAAAAGGGCAAAGCACTTCCCGAAGGAAGGCTTCACCCTCTTGTTTCTAAAAAGTGAGTATAAGACCAGCTCTACCCCCCAAATGAACTGGTCTCACTCACTGTCCCGAAGCACTTCTGCCCCGGAGACCTCTTTGACCGCAGGCAAGGCCTGCATGCGTATCCGGATCGATACGGTCGTATTTCTTTTGGTTGTAATCCCTGTGCGTTTCCAGAAGGTTCTTGTGCGCACCAAGGGGTGCATGCGTTGGGGGGTAGTCGAGATGTGCTTTTGTTGGGTCTGTATGGTTGCCAAAACCGTGCCAGCTCACTCAGCCGGCCATGGCCAGTGAAGGCGTTTCGGTGTTCAGCTGCACTTGCACGCGCTGCATGCGTGCCCGGGAAATCGTGTCTATCAGTTTTTTGTAAACGCTGTAGTCGTTGATCTCCTTCAACGGAATTATCTCCCCCCCTTTCATCCTGAGCGATACCTGGAAGTAGAGGTCTTCGCCGCGGTAAAAAAACCGGGTGACGACGTCGCGTATGTGTTTGCCTTCCAGAATTCGCGTTTGCTGCATGATCACCTTCTGCTTGATGTCTGCAATGATACACTCCCGGGAGGGGGCTTTGGTTGCTTTTCGGTTGTTTGTTGTGACGCGATCACAGGGTGTATGTGTGTGTTTCTCTTTATGTTGTGGTTTGTTTTATTGTTGATTTTCAGGGTGTTTTCGCTGTGGAAGTGCCGTGTCTACTGACGCTGTTCCGGTGGCGTCGCCAGGAGGGACGATGATTCGCGTTTTTGTTGCGGCCGCGTCATTTTGTCATTGGCTGGCGGGTGGCATGTGCTTTGACCCGGGCAGAGATGCCTGGCTATCGGGCGGCTGCCGTGTCAGAATGGCACGGGTCTTTTTTGCCGGAAGGCAAAGCCACTTGTCAATACAAAAAAACGAGTGCAATGGAAAAGGGATTCATCAGCGTACAGAGCGAGAACATCTTTCCGATCATCAAGCAATTTCTGTATTCCGACCGTGAAGTGTTTCTGCGCGAGCTGGTAGCCAATGCCGTGGATGCCACCACCAAGCTGCAGACGCTGGCGCGCAAGGGCGAGGTGAAGGAAGAGCTGGGCGATCTGACCATCGAGGTGATCGTGGACAAGAAGAAGCGGACGCTGACCATCCGCGACCGCGGCGTGGGCATGACGCGCGAAGAGGTGGAGAAGTACCTCAATCAGGTGGCTTTCTCGAGTGCGCAGGAGTTTCTCGAGAAGTACAAGGACGATGCCCAGATCATCGGCCACTTCGGTCTGGGTTTCTATTCGGCCTTCATGGTGGCCGACAAGGTGGAGGTGATCACCAAGTCGTGGCAGCCCGACGCCAAAGCCGTCATCTGGACGTGCGAGGGCAACCCCGAATACACCATCGACTACACCGACCGGCGTACCGAGCGCGGCACCGACGTGGTGCTGCACATCAGCAAGGACAGCACCGAGTTTCTGGAAGAGTCGCGCATCCAGGCCTTGCTGGAGAAATACTGCCGCTTCCTGCCCGTGCCCATCAAGTTCGGCAAGCGCAAGGAGACCATCACCGAGGAGGGCAAGGACGGCAAGAAAAAGACCAAGGTGGTCGAGGTGGACAACATCATCAACAAGCCGGCCATTTGGCGCAAGCCGCCCGCCGAGCTGAAGGACGAGGACTACCTCGAGCTGTACGAGACGCTCTATCCCTACAGCGAAAAGCCCATGTTCTGGGTCCACCTCAACATCGACTATCCCTTCCACCTGACGGGCATCCTCTACTTCCCCAGGCTGGGCAACGTGCTGGAGATCCAGCGCAACAAGATCCAGTTGTACAGCAACTACATGTTCGTCACCGACGACGTCAAGGAGATCGTGCCCGAGTTTCTGACGCTGCTGCACGGCGTCATCGACTCGCCCGACATCCCGCTCAACGTCTCGCGCAGCTACCTGCAGAGCGACAGCAACGTGCGCAAGATCGCTTCCTACATCACGCGCAAGGTGGCCGAGCGCCTCAACGAGCTGTTCAAAAAGGACCGCAAGGACTACGAGCAGAAGTGGGACGACCTGGGCATCTTCATCAAGTACGGCATGATCTCCGACGAGAAGTTCTACGAGAAGGCGCTCAAGTTTGCCCTGCTCAAGAACGTCGACGGCGAATACTTCACCATTGACGAGTACAAGGAGAAGGTCAAGGCCAACCAGACCAACAAGGACAAGAAGATCGTCTTCCTCTACACCCACGATCCCGAAGCCCACGACGTATATGTCCGCGAAGCCAAAGAGCGCGGCTACGACGTGCTGCTGATGGACATGGTGATCGACAACCACTTCATCCAGCACCTCGAGTACAAGATGGACGACATCGTCTTCGCCCGCATCGATGCCGACACGCTCGATCACCTGATCGACAAGGGCGAGACGCGCGATGCCGTGCTGAGCGAGGAAGAGCAGCAACAGGTGGAAGCCCTGTTCAAGGAAGTGGCCAAAGAGCGCGACGGGGCCACGGTGGTGCTCAAGCCCCTCTCGCCCGAAGCCATGCCCGTGCAGATCACGCGGCCCGAGTTCCTGCGCCGCATGCGCGAGATGCAGATGGTCAGCGGCATGAAGCAAAACGACATGCCCGACTTCTTCAACCTCGTCGTCAATACCAACCATCCGCTCATCGCGCAGAAGCTGCTGCACGAAGAAGACGAAACCAAAAAGCAGGAGCTGGCGCGCTACCTCTACCACCTCGCCCTGCTGCAAAACGGCATGCTGAAAGGCGAAGCGCTCACGCAGTTCGTGCGCGAGAGCCTCAAGGTGGTCGAGTGA
>CAYNYN010000197.1:0-7177 GCA_964401445.1 uncultured Saprospiraceae bacterium
GCGTCCGGCCGTGTAAGGTCGGGGCGTCATTTGCCGAAAGGCGCAAAAATGGCCGGGACCCAGCCTCCTTGTCAACAATCCACAGTCCCTCTCTGCCTATGAAAAACTGGACCGACAGCGAGCTTTTCGACGCCCTGTGTCGGGGCGATTCGGAAGCGCTCGATTTCATCTACAGGAAATTCGAGCCGGAGGTGCGGCAGTGGATCTGCCGCAACAGCGGCACCGCCGAAGAGGCTGCCGATATCTTTCAGGAGGCGCTGCTCACCATTTACGACAGCTATTGCGGGCAGAAGCGGAAGATGAGTTCCTTCGGGGGGCTGCTGTTCAACATCTGCCGCAACAAGTGGCTGTCGCAATTGAGACGAAACAAACGCCACGAAGTCGTAAGAATGGAGGTGCCGGAGCGATATCAGGATGCAGACGACGACCTGCTGGCCAAGGCCATCGCTGCCGAAGAGGACTTTTTGCGGCAGGAGGCGCTCGACAAGACGTTCGCCATGCTCAGCGAGCTGTGCCGCAACCTGCTGGAGCTGGTGGCACAGGGCCTGAAGCCGGATGAAATCGTCGAGCGGCTGGGCATGACCAATGCCAACGCCGTCTATCAGCGCAAGAAGGCCTGCATCGACAGGTGGCGCACCCTTTTTCATCAGCACTACGCGCAAAATGCCAAGTCATGATCAGCGAAGAGGACAAGGAACTGCTCGAGCAATGGGCCGACGGCCGCATGAGCGATGAGGAGCGCGCGGCCTTCGAGGCGCGCTTTGCCGGGGAGCCGCCCCTGGCCGAGGCGGCGCGGCTGCGCCAGGAGATGAACCGCTACTTGCAGCGCAGGGGAAGCCGCGAGGAGCTCAAGGCGCGCCTGGCTGCTGCCCGCACCGCGCACGAACGGGGGCGTCGCGCGCGGCAGCTGCGCGTGGTGTGGCGCCGTCGGCTGGGGGCGTTGGCGGCGGTGGCGGCCGTGGCGCTCGTGGTCGTATGGTGGGTTGGCCGCCCCGACCTCGTCGAACAGTACGCTACCTATCCCCCGCTCTCCCTCACGCAGCGCAGCGGCGAGGTGGAGGCGTTGGCCCTGCAGGCCGAGCGGCTGTTTGCCGAAAGGCAATATACCGAGGCGGCCCGCCTGCTCGACAGTCTGCACCGCATGAATCCCACCGACACGCTGGCACTGCTCTACGAAGGCATCGCCTGGTTCGAGGCCGGGGCCTACCGCGAGGCGGCCTCCCTGCTCGAATCTTTTCCGCAAGGAGGAAACTGGACTACGGAAGCATGGTACTTTGCCGGGCTGGCGCATCTGGCGCTGGGAGAAAAAGACCGGGCGCGGGAGCTGCTGGAACGGATTCCGCCCCGCTCGGGCCGCTATGCGCAGGCGCGGGAGCTGCTGGAACGCCTGTAGGCGCCCGCCGGCCGCGAAATGCAAAGGCGGCATGCGAACCCGGGTTCGCATGCCGCCTTGCGTCTTTTCGAGTGTTGTGAGGTCAGCCGGCCACCTTGGTGGCTTCGTCGGCGAGGCGTGAGCGGGTCTCGGTGACGCCGGCCTCGGGCTGCTGGTCGCGCTTGCGGGCTTCGGCCACGTGCCGCTCATAGGCTTCGAGGGCCTCGTCGAGCTGGCCCAGCGCGCGCAGGGCGTCGCCCATGCGTGCCCACACTTCGGGCACGTGGCGGTAATTGGGGTCGTCTTCCTTGAACGGACGGCGCGCCAGCAGTTTGTAGTCGGCCAGTGCCTCCTCGTATTCCTTCTGTTGCATGTGGCAGTAACCCTTCAGGCGGCGTGCTTCCCAGTACATGGGTTCGTGTGGGATCGAGTACTTGAGGGCCTGTTGCAGGTCGGCGATGGCATCGGACCAGGCTTCGCGGCGTATGTACACGCGGGCGCGGCCCAGCCAGGCTTCGGCATTGCCTTCGTGCAGGTGGATGCTCTTGGTGAAGTCGTAGTGGGCGTCGTCGTAGTTCTTCAGGCGGTAGTTGACGTAGCCGCGGTAGGCGTAGGCCATGGAGTGCCGCTCGAACTTGGCGATGGCCTTGTCGAGGGCGGCGCGCGCATCAGCTTCCTTGCCTTCCTGGTGCACCAGCGAGCGCCCTTTGCGGAAAGCCATCACCACGCCCTTGTCGCTCTCGGGCTCGATGAAGAAGCGTTCGATGAGCTGGCGGTCCTTGATGACCCAGACCTTGAACAGCCCCGCAACGGCGAACTGGGCCACGTACTGCATCAGCTTGACCGTGTTGCGCCAGTGCTTCTCGCTGGCCTCGGGCCAGATGCGCCGCGGCACGATCAGGGCAAACTCTTCTTCGTTGAAGATTTCTTCGGGCTTGAACAGTATGGCATTCCGGTAGTGGTCTTCACTCCGCTGCTGGAAAAACTGCACCACCTTTTCATAGCTGCGCTGACTGCCAAAGTCGAGCCGCCCCGCACAAATCAATTTGTAAGTACTCATTTCGCTGCTGTTTATAATACACAATCCGGTCCTTGCAACACTTTCGTGCAGCTATAGAGATAAACTGGTGCCATAGTAAGTTTGCCTGAAGAAGGGTTTTGCGGTGAGCACATCCCGCTTGAAGGCAAGAAGGCGAGATTTTCACCAGTTTTCTCAAGTATGTTTTGTCTGAAATTTTGGCAGTGCGCCGGAAAGTTCACGGGAGTGTCCACAATGGCGCACTGACTTGCTAAGGTAGGGGTTTCCTCTTAGTCGGCAAAGTGTTTCACCCTTCTTTTGCCTGAATTTTAAGCTTGAACACCATCGAGCATACGTCTGACCTTTTGTAAAAGTTGCAACAGGTGGTCGCTTTTTGCTCGACGAGAAATTGTGACAAAATTTCATATTGCATTTTCGCCACAAAACGGATTAAACTTCTTTTCTCGTCCGATCGTCGTTTCGGGGCCGTGGCCGGGAAGTACGCGCGTCGCGTCGGGCAGGGTGAACATGCGCTCGCGAATGCTTTTCAGCAGGGTGTCCCAATCGCCGCCGGGCAGATCGGTGCGCCCCACACTGTCGTAAAAAAGGACGTCGCCACTGACCACGAACCCTGCTTCCGGCGCGTAGAAAGCGACGTGGCCGGGGGCGTGGCCCGGCACGAACAGTACCTCGAGCCGGCTGTCGCCAAAACGGATCTCCTGCCCTTCCTCGAGCCAGCCGGCGGGCTGGGGCGACGGCTCGGGCATGGGGATACCGTACATCATGCTGATCTGGGGCGCGCGTTCGAGGAAAGGCAGGTCGAGGCGATGGATGTGGGGTGCCAGGCCCCACTGCCGGTGCACGAAGGCGTTGCCGAAGATGTGGTCGAGGTGGCAGTGGGTGTTGAGCAGCAGGACGGGGGTCAGTGTGTGCTGTTCGATGAACTGCTGCAGCCGGCGCTGCTCGCCGGCATCATAACAGCCCGGATCGACGATGACGCAGGCGCCCGTATCGTCGTACAGCAGCCAGGTGTTTTCCTGGAAAGGGTTGAATTCGAAAGAGACAACACGAATCATTTGTGCACGTTTTTCTATGAGGGCAGCATTTCGTGCCCAAAACACCGGATAATGGAGCCCGCGCGTGGGCCCTGCTTCAAACACCTCGTGGCCCGTACTGTTGTACCAAGGCATTTGCGTTTGGTCCAAAATGTGCACAACTTGGTGTCCGATACCGCAAAGCCCCGACACTGACCCCCATTTTCCATCTTGCCGCTTCGCGAAAGCAGCAAAACCGGTCGCAAAGATGATGAAACAATTCCGCTGCATTGCCTGCCTGGCCGTCGTGCTCTCCGTGGCTGTCCTGCCGCTGGGGGCACAGACCATGCAAACCACTTTCGGCAAAAACAGGGTCCAGTACCACGACGACTTCGACGAGTGGATGATGTACGAGAGCCCCAATTTCATCACCTACTGGTATGGCAAGGGGCGCAACATCGGGCAGGCGGTGGTGCAGCTGGCAGAGTACGATTTTTACGAGATCCAGGGCATCATCGACCACCGCATCAACGACAAGCTCGAGATCATCGTCTATACCGACCTGACCGACCTGAAGCAGAGCAACATCGGCAGCGAGGAGGCTTTCGAAAACACGACGGGCCAGACCAAGATCCAGGGCAACAAGATATTCGTGTATTTCGACGGCGACCATCGGCATCTTCGTCGGCAGATCCGTGAAGGCATCGCTTCGGTCTATCTCAATTCCCTGCTCTTCGGTTCCAACCTGCAGGAGATCGTGCAGAATGCCGTGCTGCTCAACCTGCCGGCCTGGTTCAAGGAAGGCCTCATCGCTTTCGTGGGGGAAAAGTGGAGCCCCGAGCTCGACGACCAGCTGCGCGACGCCCTGCTCAGCGGCCAATACGACGACTTCGACGACCTGGCCGAGGACAACCCGCGCCTGGCCGGCCATTCGCTGTGGTACTTCATCAGCGAGCACTTCGGCGTGCCCACCGTGTCCAACCTGCTCTACCTGACGCGCATCAACCGAAGCGTGGAAAGCGGCTTCCTCTACGTGCTGGGCAGCACCTTTTCCAAAACGGCCGAGAGCTGGAAGAACTACTTCACGCAGCGCTACAAGGGCGAGCTGAAGATGGGCGTGCCGCCCGACGAAGCCTTTGCCATTCCGGTCAAAAACAAGCGCCAACTGCCCCTGACGCAATTGAAGGTCAGCCCCGACGGCAAAAAAATCGCGTACGTGCTCAACGAGATCGGGCGCTACCGCGTCTGGGTGCAGGACGTGACCGCGGGCACGCGCGAGCTGGTCTTCCACGGCGGCTTCCGCAATGCCTTCCAGGCCACCGACTACAACTACCCCTTGCTGGCCTGGAGCCCCAACGGGCAGGAGCTGGCCATCCTCTACGAGTCGCGCGACCAGCTCAAGCTGCGCCGCCTCAACTTTTATCTCGATGACGAGGCCGAGGAGCTGATGCCCGAGCAGTACCAGCGCATCTACAGCATGGACTACCTGTCGCCCAACGAGCTGGTGTTCACGGCTTCGGTCAACGGCTTTTCCGACATCTTTCTCTATTTCATCAGCACGCGGCAGACGCAGCGCATCACCAACGACTTCTGGGACGACCTCGATGCCACCGTCGTGCACGTGCGCAACCGCAAGGGCATCCTCTTCGCCTCCAACCGGCCCGACTCGCTCAAGGTCGATGCGCCCCGCCTCGACACGGTGCTGCCCATCGGCCATTTCGACATCTTCTACTACGACCTCGAAGGCAAGCCCGACGAGTTCGTGCGGGTGACGCACACGCCCATGGCCGACGAGCGGCAGCCCATCGCGATCGACACCACCTGGTTCGGCTTCCTCACCGATGAGACCGGCATCGTCAACCGGAAAACGGGCTATCTGGAAACCTATCTGCACCACTACGACAAGGTGGTGCGCATGCGCGACCGCGCCGAGCTCATCCTCCACCCCGACTCGAGCCTGACCACCGTGCTCGACTCGGCAGCGCTCGAAAACGTGGACACGGTCTTCCTGCGCCCCGTGTACAAGGAGCGCGCAGTGAACCACTTTGCCTCCAACTACAACCGCTCCATCCGCCTGCAGCACAGCGCCCCGCGAGCGGGCAAGGTGGTCGAAATGATGTACATCGACCTGGTGCCGCGGCTGTTCCTTACGCCCTTGCAGCCCGAGCTCGAGATCGCGCCTCCCATGACGCTGTATCGCAAGCGACTGGAAAAGGACGAAGCCGAAAAGGAAGCCCCACGCAGCATTGCGCCAGCCGTCGTCACGCCCGAGGTGGCCGAGCGCGAGCCGGCACCCCGGGCCGCACCCCCGGCAGGCCGCGACACCCTGCCTGCGCCCCCTGCCGACACGCTGCGCGAGGAGGTGGCTACGGATTACCTCTTCCAGAGCGAGTTCGACGACGAAGACATTCCCGCACCCTGGGAAGCGCCTGCCGACAGCCTGGCGAAGACGCCCGATTTCCTGCCGCTGGAACCCGACTACCAGGAGCCGACGTACTATCCGCCGGTGGTAGCCCTCGAAACGGCGCCCAACGTGCACCAGGTGTACGAATTCCAGCCGGGGCGCATCGTGCCTTACCGGTTGAAGTTCCGCACCGAGTTCGTCACCACCCAGCTCGACAACACGCAGCTCTTCGATGGCCTCAACAGCTACTCGGGCACACCCACCGACTTCGGCTATCCGCCGCCCGGCATCCTGTTCAAGGCCAACTTCAAGGATCTCTTCGAAGACTACCAGTTCGAAGGCGGCCTGCGCCTGCCCACCTCGTTCAACGGCACGGAGTATTTCGCCACCTTCGACAACCGCAAGCAGCGCCTCGACAAGCGCTATGCCTTCTACCGGCGGGCCCTGCGCTTCACCGGCGACCCCACGCCCACGGCCCTCGTGCCGCCCAAGACCGAGTCGCAGATCGTGCTGGGGCAGTACCAGCTGCGCTATCCGCTCGACATCTTCCGCAGCGTGCGCGCCACGGCTTCGCTGCGCTTCGACCGCACCATCCAGCTGGCCACCGACGCCACCACGCTCAACACGCCGACCATCCGCGAGAAGCGCGCCGGCCTGCGCCTCGAGTACGTCTTCGACAACACCCTCGACGTGGCGCTCAACATCAAGAACGGATCGCGCTACAAGGTGTACGCCGAGATGGTCAAGCGCTTCAACGTGCAGCTCGGACAAAACCCCGACTTCAACTTCGAAAAGGGTTTCATGACCATCCTCGGCTTCGACGCGCGCCACTACCAGCGCGTGCTGAAGCATTCGGTGCTCGCCGGACGCCTCGCCGGCGCCACGTCCTTCGGCAGCGAGAAGATCCTGTTTTTCCTCGGCGGCACCGACGGCTGGCTGTTCCAGTCGTTCAATCAGGACATCCCGCAACCCTTTACCACCGACTTCGCCTATCAGACCGTCAGCCCGCACCTGCGCGGGTTCCGCTACAACATCCGCAATGGCAACTCATTCATCCTCACCAACGTGGAGTTTCGCTTGCCGCTGTTCCGGTACCTGCTGCCCCGCACCCAGTCGTCCTTCATACGCAACTTCCAGCTCGTGGGCTTCTTCGACGGGGGCACGGCCTGGGTGGGCCGCTCGCCCTACGACAAGGACAGCCCCCTCAACACGGCCATCATCTCCAACCCGCAGGTGACGGTGCGCGTCAACTACTTCCGCGACCCCTTCGTGTACAGCTACGGCGTGGGCGTGCGCACCATGGTGTTCGGCTACTTCATCCGGCTCGACTACGGCTGGGGCGTGGAAAC
>CAYNYN010000198.1:0-1806 GCA_964401445.1 uncultured Saprospiraceae bacterium
GAGCGAAACCGATTTGGCCGGTTTCACCGATTAACCCGGTTTTGCCAATCACCAGTGGCTCTCTGTGAGACTCTGTGTAACAATAAATGCCTCTGAAAGCTGAGGTTAATGGCTTGCTCCGCTCGCGACGATGGACGCACAGACTTTACATGCAAAGCACTGTAAACCAAACTTAAACACTAAACGCTAAACTTTAAACTTTAAACTTTAAACCTTAAACTTCAAACCAAACCTTCAACCACACCAAATGGAACACATCCGCATACTCTGGGCCGACGACGAGATCGATCTGCTCAAACCCCAATTGCTTTTTCTGGAAAAAAAGGGCTACGAGGTGGTGACCGTCACCAACGGCCACGACGCCCTCGACGAGGTGGCCGAGCGGCCTTTCGACGTGGTCTTCCTCGACGAGAGCATGCCGGGCCTGACGGGCCTCGAGACGCTCGAACGCATCAAGGAGCAACACCCGCACCTGCCCGTGGTGATGATCACCAAGAACGAGGCAGAGCACGTCATGGAGGAAGCCCTCGGCGCCCAGATCAGCGACTACCTCATCAAGCCCGTCAACCCCAACCAGATCCTGCTGACGCTCAAAAAGATCATCGACAACAAGCGGCTGGTGCGCGAAAAAACGACCACCAGCTACCAGCAGGAGTTCCGCCAGCTCATGATGGAGATCAACAGCGGGCTGGACACCGAGCAGTGGGTCGATGTCTATCGAAAGCTCATCAGCTGGGAGATCCGCCTCGACGAGTCGGAGAGCGAAGCCATGGCCGACATCATTGCCATGCAGAAGCGCGAGGCCAACATCGAGTTCAGCAAGTTCGTCGCGCGCAACTACTTCGACTGGATCGCCGAGCCGGAAAGCGCGCCCCTCATGTCGCACCGCCTGATGCGCGAGAAGGTCTTTCCGCATCTGGGCGAGCGCCCCACCGTCATGGTGCTGCTCGACAACCTGCGCTACGACCAGTGGCGCGTCATCGAGCCCATGCTGAGCGAGCTGTACCGCAAGGACGAGGAAGACTGGTTCTTTTCCATCCTGCCCACCAGCACCCAGTACAGCCGCAACGCCATCTTCGCGGGCATGCTGCCCATCGACATCGCGCGCCACTACAGCCAGTGGTGGAAAAACGACATGGACGAAGGCGGCAAGAACCTCTACGAAGACCGGCTGCTGCAGGAGCACCTCAAGCGCGTGCTGCGCAAGCCCGTCAAGGCCGAATACGTCAAGGTGACCAACGTGGCCCACGCCAAGGACCTGCTCGACAACGCGCTCAACTACCTGCACAACGACCTGACGGTCATCGTCTACAACTTCATCGACATGCTGTCGCACGCCCGCACCGAGATGGAGGTGCTCAAGGAGCTGGCCGGCGACGAGCGCGCCTACCGCTCGCTCACCCAGTCGTGGTTCGCCAACTCGCCCCTGTGGGCCGCCCTCAAGCGCATGGCCGAACGCGACGTGCAGCTCATCATCACCACCGACCACGGCACCATCCGCGTGCAGACGCCCTCGCGCGTGGTGGGCGACCGCGAGACGACGACCAACCTGCGCTACAAGCTGGGGCGCAACCTCAAGTACGACCGCAAGGACGTGTTCGAGGTGCGCGACCCCGAAAAGGCCGGCCTGCCCCGACCCAACGTCAGCTCGACCTTCATCTTCGCCAAGGAAGACATCTTCTTCCTCTACCCCAACAACTACAACTACTACCACAACTACTACAAAAACACCTTCCAGCACGGCGGCATCTCGCTCGAAGAGATCATCTGTCCGGTGGTGCGGCTTTCGCCAAAATGAAGGACGTA